>JBJXFC010000188.1:0-14819 GCA_046153915.1 Flavobacteriales bacterium | reverse complement strand
CATCTCTCACCTGGCCAATGTTGGTGATGCAAAATCGCTGATTATACATCCTGCAACAACTACGCACGAACAACTCTCAGCTGCTGAACAAAAGTCTGCTGGCGTTGAGGCCGGTGTGCTTCGTTTGTCAGTTGGTATCGAGCATGTCGATGATATCAAATCGGACATTCTTCAAGCTTTTGGAAAAATAAATGTTCCTACTCCAGCAATTCCAATCGATGAAGAAGTATTTGCATAAGCGCCCTTTTGAACTGGAATCTGGTGCGATTTTGCCGGAGATTGAGATTGCCTATCACACGTATGGCAATCTCAACTCGGCCGGTGATAACGTGGTGTGGGTATGTCATGCACTTACCGCTAACAGCGATGTATTCGAATGGTGGAAGGGATTGTTTGGTGAAACAGATTTGTTTAATCCAAATGCGTATTTCATAGTGTGTGACAATGTGCTTGGCGGATGTTACGGAACTACGGGCCCACTAAGTATGAATCCACTCTCCGGAAAGGCATATTATCACGACTTCCCATTTATAACAATCCGGGATATTGTAGGTGCACATGATTTACTTCGCAAGGAACTCGGAATACAAAAAATTGCTGTTGGAGTGGGTGGGTCTCTTGGTGGACAACAAATGCTGGAATGGAATATTGGTTCACCGGAATTATTTGAAAATACCATCCTGATTGCAACAAATGCGGTACATTCTCCATGGGGAATTGCTTTTAACGAAGCCCAGCGAATGGCCATTCAAAGTGATCCAACATGGAATCTGGCAACCAAACGCGCCGGTATTGCTGGTTTAAAAGCAGCAAGAGCCATTGCGCTTTTGAGTTACCGCAATTATGAAGCCTATCGTTTGAAGCAGAGTGAAGATGATCAGGATATGATTCTTGGCTTCAAAGCCGCCGGGTATCAACAATACCAGGGAAAAAAACTCATCGACAGATTCAATAGCTATACCTATTGGCGATTGTCTGCGGCTATGGATTCTCACCATGTAGGTCGCAAGCGCAATGGATTAAAGAATGCTTTGAAGAATATACAAGCCCGTGTTTTGATCATTGGGATTAAGGATGACATTCTTTTCCCTAACGAGGAACAACGGCTGTTGGCCAATGAAATTCCAGATTCGGAATTCCAATTGGTGACATCTGATTTTGGGCATGATGGCTTTTTGATCGAAACAGAAAAGCTTTCTCAAATAATTTCAGATTTCTTGAATTCTGAATCAAACGAGAATGAAGTGTTAACTGAAAATAATAAAATAGAAGTAGAAGTATGAGCACGGTTAAAATTGGATTATTTGGGTTTGGCTGCGTTGGGCAGGGCGTGTACCAATTGATAGATCATTTGGCCATCACGCAGTTTGTCATCAAAAAAATTGCGATCAAAGACAATACAAAACCACGCATTGTGAATGCAGATCTGCTTACAAATGATGTTTCAGAAATTCTGAATGATCCTGAAATAGATTTATTTGTGGAGGTAATCGATAACGCTGATGACGCGTTTCGAATTGTGAGCACGGCCTTAAAATTAGGTAAGCCTGTCATTACCGCGAATAAAAAAATGGTGGCTACTCACTTGAAAGAACTACTTAAACTGGAAGCGGAGTTTGGCGGAATTCTGCTTTACGAAGCCGCTGTTTGTGGCGCTATTCCAATCATTCGAACACTTAATGGGTTGTTTTCCTTTGAACAGGTGAATGTTGTCAGGGGTATTTTTAATGGTACAAGTAATTTTATTTTATCTGCGATTTTTAATGAAAATCTGAACTACGATCTTGCTCTTAAACAAGCACAGGATCTTGGCTTTGCCGAGTCCAATCCCGAGAGTGATGTGGGTGGTTTTGATGCAAAATACAAAGCAGTTATACTTGCCAAACATATTTTTGGAGTGGAGTTGAGTGCTGATTCTGTAGTCAATTTGGGTATCGATAATTTTACGGCAGATGACATTCGTTTTGCGAAAAATCAGGGACTGAAAATTAAGTTAATTCCACAATTGATCACTCAGAATGACCGATTCGCGGTTTATGTTCTGCCACATTTTGTTTCGAGAAACGATCGTTTATTTCATGTAGAAAACGAATTGAATGGTGTACAGATTGATGCCGAATATTCGGGCACTCATTTTTTCAACGGCCGCGGAGCTGGCGCATTTCCAACTGCCTTTTCTATTCTGAATGATGTGAACGATGCCACCAATAAAAAGGGCTATGCATACAAGAAGTCGTTGGGCTCCAAAGAGCGCATTGGTGATGATGAAGTTTTAATAGAAATCTATTTGCGATATCGCAACGATGAAGTTAAAAAGGCGCTGAATTTTTCCGGAATACGGGAAGGTTTGTTAGATGATGATTACAAATACATTATCGGCAATGTTACCCTTGCATCCATAGCTGAAAATAAACATTTGCTGATTCGAGATGGTGCAAGTGTAATTGCGACTGGAGTTGTGAAATTTCAAAAGCAATTCTATTTACAGGACTTCAATGCCAACGAAAAAAAACTTGAGGTTGTAAACTAGAAAATGAATATTTAGTCTAAAAAGTTAGTCTGAATCCCAGGGAGTCATGAGGCAATTTTTCATCTGAGTTGTACTTTTAAGGTGTTTGGTTCAAAGCGTCTCATGATTCCCTTTTTTTAAATGAATACTATGAAACTGATAAGCAAAAGAATATGTATGGCCAGGGATATAGGTATCCATGGCAATTTATTTGGTGGCATGATGATGAGCTGGATTGATGAAGCGGCTGCAGCTTTTGCAACTGAGTATTGTTACACGCCCAATATGGTAACGCTCAAGGTTGGAGAACTGATTTTTGCACGTCCGGTAAAGGCAGGGAACCACGTTCGCATCTACGGAGATGTTCACACGGTGGGCAAATCTTCCATAACGCTGAAAATAGAGGTGCGTCGTTACAGTTTGTATAGCGGGGAAGAAACTCTTGTCTGTTCAACCAATATTACATTCGTCAGAATTGATGATGATGGAAGCCCAACTCCGATTGCGGATGTTGTGCGACTGCGGTATGAAACTTCGCGTAATCTGAATTAATGATCGGTGTACATATAATCCCATGCCGTGCGGTATGAGTTATGATCTTCGGCGTACTTCAGCAGATCGGAATAAAATCTGTCGTGGCCCAATGTGGCGCTATCACCTATGATCACAAGCTTTTTTCGAGCTCTGGTCATCGCCACGTTCATCCTGCGATAATCTCTTAGAAATCCTATTTCACCTTTGTCATTGCTTCGAACCATGCTGATGTATATTATATCCCTTTCCTGCCCCTGAAAGCTATCAATTGTATTAACGGTGATCTGCGCAATGGGCCGGAATTCTTCCTGAAGCAATTCAACTTGTGCACGGTATGGCGAAATGATCCCGATGCTATCTCCCGGACTAAGTTTGGCCCGAAGTAATTCAAAATGTTTGTGCACAATATTGACTTCCTCCGGATTGCACCTGCTTCCATTTTCAGGACCCTCTTTTTCTTCGAATCCGCAGCCTGCCGTGTCGATAAATTCCAAAACCTGTTCGTCTGCAATTTGCCAGTGAGCTACACCTGGAGCGGCGTGCAATTGACCGCCATAAAATTTCTCATTTGAAAAGCCCATGATGATTTCATTCATCCTGTACTGCGTTTTGAGCAGATTGATTCTTTCATGACGCTGGATGGCTTTTTCCAGAAGGGATTTGCTTAGTCCTTTGCGTTCGGCTTCCTGCGATTTAACAGTGGGTGGCAATTGGAAAGGATCACCTGCCATGATTACGCGTTCTGCTTTTAATATTGGAACCCATACGCCAGGTTCTATTGCCTGACCGGCTTCATCGATAACAACGGTTTTGAATTTTCTACCTGAAAGATAATCGGACGTGCTGCCAATTAAAGTGCAGGCAATAACCTGAGCGTTGTCCAAAACTTTTTGTACAAGGTAGTTTTCCATTTCGCGTGCCTCTTTGCTCAGATTGCGCGCTTCCTGCATTATTAGTTTACGTTGCTCTGCTTCCTCTCTCCCAAAATTGCGTTTGTATTTCCCGCCCATTTTGCGCAATTCGATCGCACGCTTTTTCAGCTCACGGATATTTTTAAAGTCTTTTTCTTTTTGGATTAATACATCCATGGTAAGAGCGGTATTGTCCGTTTCAACTCGGGCTAAATTTCCGATTCGAACAACGTTTAGGCCTTTGACATTCAAACTTCGGGCGAGGTGATCAGTAGCCGCGTTGCTTGGAGCACACACTAAAACTTGTTTTTCTTCTTTGATGATTTCCGCAATGGCTTCAACAAGGGTAGTGGTTTTACCTGTGCCTGGTGGGCCGTGCACAATAGCCAGATCTTCGGCTTCCAGGATGGATTGCATGGCCTCATTCTGCGAATCATTGAGCCTCGGCGAAACAACTTTTTTGCGCGCATGGAAATGGAGAGATTCTTCACCCAGAATACAATCCCGAAGTTGTTTTAATCTTCCTTTGTCTGCATTGATCACGAGGTTTAATGCCTTGAACATTTCATCGTACGTGCGTGTATCAAAAAGCATGTTCACGCCCAATTTCCCATCATCTGTCCAGTCGGGCAATTCATCCATGTAGAAAGAAATTTTCATTCTGCTATCGTCTACATATCCGATAATGCCGTTGATACTTTGGCCTTCATTGCCATCTGCTGCGGAAAACAGACTCACCGGAGTTGCAGATTGAAATTTGTGTGGCAGATGATCGCCAGGATTGCGTTCCACGACCAAAAAAGGATAAGCACCAAGACCAAATCCGGTTTCTGTAATGCGCAACGGAAACCAGGTGATGCCGTTTTTTCTGCGTTCGGCAATGCTCGATTTTTCCAGCCACGCTTTGTGTGTGCTAAAATCTTCTTCCTGTTCAATGCGCAGTGCAAGGGCAAGTCGTCCTAATTCTTCGATTGCGTTATTCATAAAGTTGACTGCAAAGAAAACGGCTGCCCGAGTTGAGCAGCCGTTTTTTTATTGCGAATTTTTCGGTTATTCTCTAAGCAGGGTGAGGTGGCCTTCAAAATACTCATAACCATCAGGACCGACCCCGTTTTTTACACCAACAATGTAGTAATATGTTCCCTCAGCCATGTCATCTCCGCGCCATTGATCGTAGTAGTTGTCCTCTTCGTAAATAAGGTTTCCCCAGCGATTGTATATTTTAATGGTGCTATTTGGAAAATCATTGAGTCCAAGGATTTCGAAAGTGTCATTTTCACTATCGCCATTTGGTGTAAATACATTTGGAATTACAAAAGAACAGAGATTTTCCAGGAGAACAAATTCAAAATTAGTCGTAAGTCCGCAAATAGATTCAGTTACAGTGGCAGAATAAATTCCGCCGTCGTTAACAAGTATTGGGTTTCCACTTCCGATTGAATTGAAATCGGTTGGATCTTCAAAAGGAGCGTAAGACCAGTCATATTGCACACTCATTGACTGTGACGGAGCTTCCAAATAATAATCTGAGCCCACACACATTGAATCCAAACCTGCGCTGAATACTTCAGGGCCTGGCGGAATAGTTAGAAACATTGTATCTGATGAAATACAAAGATTGTCCCACGAAGGATATGCAAAAACCACTAATTCATAAGGATCAGATGAAATGGAATTAACGGTTGGAGTGTTGGTGTCTTCGTCATCCAGGCCATTCGCGGGTTGCCAGTTGTAGGTGTAAGTAATATCTGGATCTGAATCTAACACCTCTGCAGAAACCTCAAGTGGAATACCACAGAAGTATGCAAATTCCTCAGTTGTTTCCACATCTGGTGCCTCCAGAAGAGTGGCATCAATTGTTGCTGTGCCAAGACATTGCGGGTCAAACGTTGCAAAAGCTGTAACCTGATATTGTGTGGGTGCATCGAGATTACTTAAGAGAGGGTTTTGCACATTAATGTTAGACAAAGTACCATTGTCTGGGGACCAGATATAGCCATATTGGATGCCGGTTTGCGGATTCGAAACACTTGCGTCCATACTTACTGGCGATACGCAAAGCGCAACGTCTTCTGCCTCCACTACTGGCGGTGGTACAACAATTAAATCTTGTGTATGTGTGTAAGTGCAGCCGAAATTATCAGTAGCAGTATACGTATAGGTATACAGTCCGGCTGGTGAAGGAGATACGGTAATAGTATCACAGCCTGCATCTGTATTGATAATATCATCGCCAGACCATGACGTGAATTCACAATCGACATCAAAAACCGGCGTAAATGACATGTCATCATCGTAGAGTGAAGGGTCGAATTCTACTCCCCATTCAAAGATCCATCCATCATCTGCTCCTACGATGTCGCATATTTGGATTATCCAGGGTCCATTTAAAGGGCATCCTACAAACGAATTCCAATCACCCTCAA
This sequence comes from Flavobacteriales bacterium, assembly GCA_046153915.1. GTDB lineage: Bacteria > Bacteroidota > Bacteroidia > Flavobacteriales_D > Sanyastnellaceae > JANNVZ01. The sequence continues at coordinate 8,439 of JBJXFC010000188.1, read as the reverse complement.
TGTTGTATTCGCCTTCAACAAGGTTCAATCCGGAATCTGTTCCGTCAAATGTGTAGTTCGCATCACTGCAGGCTTCTGCAAATGTGGGATATGTGGTTTCGGGTGTCCAGGTATACATTATACCTTCGCCCGGAGCGCCGTCATCCAATGGATCTGGGTTTCCCAAATCCACATCTCCACAAGGACCTTGTTGAGAGTAGATGGATAATACGCTTCCGTTGGGACATATAAAAGCGATTGTGATATCTGTTAGATAAGTATGTTCAAGCGATGCGAAGAGGCCATCAATATCAGCAGGGCTTTGAATTTCGAGGCCCGCAGGAAATCCAGAAACAAAAACGGTGTCTTCAAAACAAGATTCCTGACCAAATTCATAGTCGGGAATGTAAACGCCATCTCCAAAGTCTGTGGTAGGTTGATTTGTAAATGGAGTAGGGATTACATTTCCTCCAACAACGGCATCAGAATTTTCACAAATCATTGGAGGCGTTGAACTGGAGGTAAATGATGGTGTAGTACTCACATAGATAAGCTGATCCAGAAGGTTGAGATTCTGACACCCGGTATTATCGGTTACAACCAGGCTCACTCTGTATGCTCCGGGAGTGTTGTATGAATGCGTTACAACAGGCCAGTTGGAGTTGTCGGTGTTGCCATCATCGAAATCCCATGTTTGACTTTCAACAGAGGCACCTTCAAAGAGCACAGTTGTTGAAGCGTCGATGGTAAATTCTTCACCAACACATAGTAGCAGTGGATTGCCTTCATCACCAACAATTTCACCCTGTACTATTGGGTGCTGACAAGGAGGTCCGCAAGAAATAATAGCAGCAAAATCACCTACTTCCTCTCCATCCGAAGTCCAGTGAAGCGTTAGGCATCCGAGAGGATTGGTCGACGTAATGTTTTGATAAAGTAAATCTGAACCTGTGTAGGTGCCAATTAGAGGAGCATTTATGTCTGCACCGTCAAATATTTCCAATACATCACCTGATCCAACGTCGAAACCGATCCAGTACATGTTTAGAATGGTCTCGCCATCATCGGGACAAATGGTCAGAGTTTCATCTTCGTTGTCGCTATATTGCCCAATAGGGTTGGTATCATTAAGAGACGCAACACACCCTGTATAGTCTTCACTGGCAATAGTAAAATCCTGCCCAATTGATTTTTGCGATAGAACGATGAATGTCGCTGTAATAGCGAAAAGTACTATTTTTCTCATAATTATTTCTTCCGGTTTAAAGCGTTCTTCTCATTCGTTTTAATCTGACCGAATCGTTTCTGAATAAAAGATTCAGAATACAGTTGAACGGTCTTGGATGTGCCGTCAACAAGGTAAAAGGAATGCGATTCACCGGGAGAAACGGTAAGCATATAGGGATTAAAATTGTCGTTGGATAAATTATTGAAGTCAAATGAGGAAATAAATTCGGCCTTGAGGACGGTGCTTAGCAATGGAAATTCTTCACTTTTTGATTCCTGATGAATGATGTAACCTTTTGTTGATACATAATTCATGAAGTCAATTTGAGCATCGGTTTTTTCCGCAAGTTGCTTTGCAGTGAATGCTGCAGCCAATTTGGAGTTTGGCACTATCTTATCAACTGTAAACGAGAAAGCTGCCACCAAAGCTGCAGAAAGGAGAAGGAAATTCTTAAACTTATTCATATTGTTTTTCAAAATGTTATGTATTTCGCACAGAGATGACAAATCTACACGCCCCTCAGTTGTCTGGTGGCAGAAAAATTGACCTTGCTGGATTCCTGATAATTTCGCTCCGGCTAAATAGCACTCGATTGAAGGATAAATAGTATGAAAATCAAAGAAGTAGTATCTGAAAGTGACGCAAGTATCTGGCTTTTGATGCCAGAATTGATTTATGGCACTGATAAGAATCACATTCCGCATATTCGTCAGGATATAGAATCCATTTTTAATCAGGAAAAGAATAAACTTTTCAGAGACGGTGCAGCAAAACGCTGGATTTTGTTCGATAAAATGGGACAATGCATTGGAAGAGTTGCTGCATTTCACTCAAAAAAATATGCATCCGCTCAAAAATTCCCAACGGGTGGCGTAGGCTTTTTCGAATGCGTCGATAATCAGGATGCGGCATTTTTATTATTTGATACCGCGGTGAATTGGCTGAAATCTGAGGGAATGAAAGCGGTTGATGGCCCTATCAATTTTGGCGAAAAGGAGGCTTATTGGGGACTGCTAATTGAGAATTTTACCGACATGAGCAGTTTCCGGATGAATTACAATCCTCCCTACTACCGCGCATTTTTTGAGAATTATGGTTTCCGGTTGTATTACGAACAGCTTTGTTACAAGCGGGATTTATACGTTCCTGCTCAGGAGGTTTTTGTGCGCAAAACAAATATGCTCATGGCCGAAGACGGTTATAGAATGGCCAGTGCAAAGGGCAAAAACCTGGAACAAATTGCCCAGGATTTTGTGACAGTATACAACTCTGCCTGGGCCGGATTGCCCGGGCATAGACAAATGAAAATTGAACAAGCCCGAAATGCCATGAAGGCTATGAAACAGGTGATGGATAAAGAAGTCATGGTTTTTGCTTTTCACCACGAAAAACCGATCGGATTTTATATCAATTTGCCTGAAGTCAATGAATTTATGCGCCACGTCGGCGGAAATCTAAACTGGTGGGGCAAACTCAAGTTTATCTGGCATTTTAAGTTTCAAAAGCGCCATACCATGGTTGGTGTGGTTTTCGGTGTAGACCGCGATTATCATAGCAAAGGAGTAGAAGGTGCTATGATAAAATGGACCGAAGAAAACATTGTAACACTCAATCGCTATAAAGAAACGATACTTACCTGGATCGGAGATTTTAATCCCAAAATGATTCATGTTGCAGAAAATCTTGGTGCGAAAAAGTACCGTACACTTGCAACTTACCGTTTGATTTTGGACCCGAATTGTGAATTCGAACGCCACCCGATCATCGGAAAGGGTTGATTTTATTGATGGTTGGCAATATCTCAATAAAAATTCTCAACAATGGTTGGTATGGTAAATCGACCGGCTATATTTGCGCCCGCTTTTTAGGAAGCAAAAAAGATTGAATTCGGAAGTTCAATGTGTGTTTGTCTAAGGACGAAGGTTCTGATGAAAAAACAGGAATGAAAGGTTCAGATATACCGATTCCGTAGCTCAGCTGGTAGAGCAATACACTTTTAATGTATGGGCCCTGGGTTCGAATCCCAGCGGGATCACTTAACGCAGAAGAAAAGGAGGACAGTTGAACACTGTCCTTCTTGTTCTTCATAAAAACTGAGATTAGCCCTGGTGGTGAAATTGGTAGACACGTACGTTTGAGGGGCGTATTTCGCAAGATGTGCTGGTTCGAGTCCAGTCCAGGGCACCAATAAGGAGTGGAGATCTCCTAAAAAACTTCAGAGGCGCGAAGCTGATGATGCCACAAGATACCGAAGTGGCGGAATTGGTAGACGCGCACGTTTCAGGTGCGTGTGCCGCAAGGCGTGAGGGTTCGAGTCCCTCCTTCGGTACCAATAACAATGACGCTCTCCTCGGGGGGCGTTGTTTTTTCCAAAGAACAATGCAGGAGGGACGAGAAGTTTATCCCGAAATTGAAAAGAAAAGCGAAAAGAAATGGAGCTTTTGTTTTCTAATTTGGGAAGTCCCTCCTTCGGTACCAATAACAATGACGCTCTCCCCGGAGGGCGTTGTTTTTTCCGCACTAATTTTGTTTCTGATTGATTTGTCTTTGGTCATAAACACGGGTGGCAGGGTTATTGAGCGTTTTTTCGTGAAACGTTTTCCTATAAACCTTGTATACATTTGTAAAAAGTCACAGCATGCGAAAAATTTACTCCATCCTGGTGTTTTTGTTGGTTATTCAAATCGAAGGTTCAGCATTCGGACTTGGATCTGATGATCCTCCATACGATAAAAAACTGAGCCTCGATTATGGCTCAACGCTGATCACATACTCACTCTCCGTGGGAAATTATCAATTGCATGAAGCGCGTGTCGAACATTTTTTCCGCGATCGATGGAGCCTTCTCTATTCCATCGGATATTCGAATGGCACCAGTCCAACGTTTTCTGCTGATCCGGAGGGAACAAATGAATTCCGCGCTCCTCTCGGCGCAACAATTGGCGTGAGCGCTCTATCGTTGACATGTTGTGCCTCCTACTGCGGAAGCGGGGCTTTCGGTGATGCATTTAGTTTTTTTGCTCTGGCGTGTATGATACCTGATGGTATTGCCTACCACATCCCGATGTCTGATCGTTTTAGCATTTCTCCTTTTGTGAATTTTTCAGGATTGTCGTTTCAATGGAACAACTACAAAGCGGATAGTCAGGCTTTGGTCTATTCACCCATGGCGGGTTGCAGAGTTATTTTCCCCTTGACCAAAGACTTTGTTTTTATGGCAGAACAAAATTTCAGAAGGGTCGCAGGTGGAAACTTCATAACTTCTACCGGGGCTAGTTTATCGGTTTCATTTTAGTGTAAACTTTGTGGCCTGTTCAGTGTTCTGAACTTGCGCACATCTATGTCAGAATCAACTCTTCATACGTTATCAAAACTCGCCGATTGGTGGCCTGGTTCAGATACTCCGGGAATTATCAGCGGTCCATGCAGTGCCGAAACCAAAGAGCAGGTATTGGCTACTGCCAGGTTACTAGCTTCAACAGGCAAAGTGCATGTGTTGCGCGGAGGGCTCTGGAAACCGCGTACACGGCCAGATTCTTTTGAAGGTGTTGGTGCGGAAGGAATTGCCTGGATGGTGGAAGCGCGCAATGAAACTGGTTTGCCAATCATTACCGAAGTTGCCACCGCCGAACACGTTGAACTTTGTCTCAAACACGGATTTGACATGCTTTGGATTGGTGCCAGAACTACTGTAAATCCATTCTCGGTGCAGGAAATCGCCGAAGCTTTGAGAGGAGTTGACATACCTGTATTCGTCAAAAACCCCATCAATCCGGATTTGCAACTATGGATTGGGGCCATGGAACGCTTGCAACGCGCCGGTATTCAGAAAATGGCAGCCATTCATCGCGGATTTTCATACCACGGTCAAAGTATCTACCGCAACCAACCCATGTGGGAATTGCCCATTGCACTTCGGGCTCAATTTGAAAACCTCCCTATTTTCTGCGATCCAAGTCACATCTGTGGCCGCAGAGACTTGCTCGCGCAAGTGGCCCAGAAGGCGCTTGATCTCGGAATGGATGGGCTGATGATTGAATCGCATATCACTCCAGATGAGGCGTGGAGCGATGCCCGCCAACAAATTACTCCCGATACACTAAACGACCTGCTTTCGTCCCTGCAAGTGCGTCAGGCTCACTTCGCAAACAGCCAGGAAGAACATGTTTTGGCCGCTTTGCGCTCTGAAATCGATAAGCTCGATGAAGAAATTATTCACCTGATCTCCCAGCGAATGAAAGTGACCGAAAAAATCGGCCAGCACAAACGGGAACACAATATCATGATCTTACAATTGGAGCGTTGGAAGGAAATAATGTCGACCCGAACCATGCTTGGAGAAAAATTGGGACTCACCCCTGAATTTGTGGAGAAATACCTTGAGCAACTGCATAAAGAGTCAATCAGGACTCAAACGAGGGTGATGAATGATGGAGTTACTCAAAGCAAAACTGGCCTTTAGGGCTGATCTGGATGGTATTTCATGAAAAAATCCGCCAAAAAGCGGATCAATTCAATATTCAACATATTCGTGGAGATAATCGGAGTCGAACCGATGACCTCTTGCATGCCATGCAAGCGCTCTAGCCAGCTGAGCTATACCCCCGAAAGCGGCGGCAAATCTAATGGGACGCGGGCTTTATAAAAATTTTTTTTTCTCCGAATGCAACACCATCGCTTTGGCGGTTGTCTGAATTATAGCTCTCATGCTATTTTCATGAGGTGTCGGTTTTGGTTAAGAAAGAAATTCGCCCTGTGTCGACGGGGCGATTTCTCTTTATACCCGTTCGTATTGCGTGGATAACATTCAGACTCTAAATCACATATTCTCAACTCAATTTTTGGATTTTCGCTCAAAATTACCGGAATGGAAGAATTGGTTGCACGCACCTTGTCGCTCTCAGAAACGATAAATCACGTTAAAGATTTTCATCACGCATTTGGTTTGCCTGTGCGCACATCTCCTGAAGCGGTTATTCCTGAAAAGGAAATCAACCTGCGTTTCAACCTCATGAAGGAAGAAAACGAAGAATATCTGGAAGCGGCGACAAATGGGGATATTGTAGAGATCGCGGATGCCCTGGGAGATATGCTATACATTCTCTGTGGTACCATCAATGCACACGGACTACAACACAAAATAAGTGAGGTGTTCGAAGAAATTCAGCGAAGCAACATGAGTAAACTCGATGAAAATGGCATGCCTATTTACCGGGAAGATGGCAAGGTAATGAAGAGCGACCGATACTTCAAGCCGGATATTGCATCCATCGTTCTTCGCTGATCAGCGGCCAGCATATTGGCTTTCGTAATAACTGCGGTAAGCCCCACTAGTCACTTTTTCGAGCCACGATTCGTTTGCCAAATACCAATCAATGGTGCTGCCAATCAGCTTTTCGAAAGGCTGTGTAGGCTCCCATCCCAATTCATTTTTTAGTTTGGATGCATCAATGGCATAGCGCGCATCATGCCCTGGTCGGTCGGTTACATAGGTGATAAGTTTCTCGCTTTCGCCGGCACTGCGATTTAGTTTTTCATCCATCAATCGGCAAATGAGTTTTACGAGATCAATGTTTTTCCATTCGTTGTTTCCTCCAATGCAATAGGTTTCACCCAAGCGTCCCTTGTGGAAAATGACATCAATAGCTCTTGCATGATCTTCTACCCATAACCAGTCGCGCACATTTTCTCCTTTGCCATAAACAGGCAAGGGTTTGTTGTTGCAAATATTGTGGATCATCAACGGAATCAATTTTTCCGGGAAATGATGTGAACCGTAATTGTTGCTGCAATTTGAAATAACTACGGGCAAATGGTAGGTGTGGTAAAATGCCCGCACGATATGATCGCTTGAAGCTTTGCTGGCACTATACGGACTGCGCGGATCGTAAGGTGTTTCTTCATCAAACTTTCCTTCTGCTCCGAGCGAACCAAAAACCTCATCGGTGCTGATGTGGTAAAACCGTTTGCCACTCATGTTTTCTTTCCAGATATCACGGGCTGCGCCGAGCAGAGTCGTAGTGCCTACAATATTGGTTTCGATAAACGCATCCGGACCAGATATACTGCGGTCAACGTGACTTTCTGCAGCAAGGTGAATAACACCATCGTAGTTTTCTTTCCTGAACAATTCATGGATAAATGTTTTATCGCAGATGTCTCCTTTGATAAACTGATAGTTCGAAGCCGACTCGATATCCGTCAGGTTTTCGAGATTGCCGGCATAAGTGAGTTTATCCAGGTTGTGAATCGAATACGAAGGGTATTTGTTTACAAACAAACGAACTACGTGCGAACCGATAAATCCGGCTCCACCGGTGATGAGAATTTTCATTGGCCAAATGTGGGTTGAAAGCTTCCTATACCCAAATAACTGGGTTTTATTGTGGCGTTAAATCTTTACTCTCCGTAAAAAATCAAAAAAGACAAAAATTACAAACTCCAGTAACTCAATTCTTTGATTTTGGTGCGGAACAATCCCTTCACATCCACAACAGTGCCTTTGCCATCGCGCATAAGTGATTTGAAATACGCTTCGTCAAGATCGAGGAATTCTTTGTGAGAAACAGCCACTACAACAGCGTCGTAAGCACCCGGAGTAGGTTTAGCCACAAGCCCGAATCCATATTCATGATGCAATTCATCGCTGTCAGCATGCGGATCTACCACCTCAACATGCACGCTGAATGATTCAAGCTCGCGAATTACATCCACCACTTTTGAATTGCGCACATCGCTTACATCTTCCTTAAATGTGGCTCCCATAACGAGCACTTTTGATTCGAGTGCATTGCGTCCGGCTTCCAGAATTTTTTTCACGGTTTGTTTGCCTACATAAAATCCCATGCTATCGTTTACATAACGCGCACTGCTGATGACTTTGCTGTGGTATCCAATCTTCTTCGCTTTGTAAACGAGATAATACGGATCCACACCAATGCAATGTCCGCCAACGAGTCCGGGAGTAAATGGAAGGAAATTCCATTTGGTACGCGCACTTTCCAATACATCGAATGTGTTGATGCCCATTTTGTTTAGGATGATGGACAATTCGTTGATAAGCGAAATATTGACATCGCGCTGGGTGTTTTCAATCACCTTGCTCGCTTCTGCTACTTTGATCGATTTGGCGCGGTGTGTGCCGGCATCCACTACAATTTCATAAGTCTTTGCTATTTCCTCCAGAGATTCTGCGCAGCAACCACTCACTACTTTTTTGATGGTGCGGATCG
>JBJXFC010000209.1:0-6933 GCA_046153915.1 Flavobacteriales bacterium | reverse complement strand
ATGAGCGTACCGCGAATTGCGATGTGCGATGCGCGATATGGCTGTTTGTAGAGATTGAGCTTTTCGGTGTCAATGGGCAGATGTTTTTTGTAACCGCAAAGTGCGCAATGGAGAAACTCGCTAAGATTGCAAAGGAGGATCTATGCAATTCAATATGCTGGCTGCTTTAGAGAAGGCTCTGTGTCTACTCTGCGGCCTCCGCGTCTCTGTGGTAAAAAAAAACGGACGCCTATCATCTAGACGTCACACCATAATCACATTCGCTAATTATCCCATTAAACTAATTCCAATCACCTGGCAGATCCTTCCAAAAACGTTTTCCGAATAGAAAGAAATGTTTGATAATACTTCCGCGGTACATGCCGGTAAGATTTGGGTTGGGGCAAAAGGGTTCTTCTTCGCGGCGCTTTTGCATCATCTTGCCAAGGTGACGATAGAAACTATAGTGAGCCTTTAGAACAGAAGTAAAATGACCCCATTTTCCTTCGGTGATAAAACGAAATGCCGCGATACCATCAAGCGTCATACGTCTAATGGATTTCAAGAATAGATTTCGGCCTCTGTAATTCTTTACAATCATATACAGATTGTTTCGGAAATTGAGGTAAGTCTTAAAGGGGCTCAATCGGTTGAGCGTACCGCCCCCGTAGTGATACACTTTTGATTCGCGGCATGATCCGATTTTATATCCTCGATTCTTCAATCGCCAACAAAGGTCAATTTCTTCCATGTGAGCGAAGAAGTCTTCGTCCAATCCAGCTACCTCTTCCCATGCCTTTCGTTGAATAAACAATGAGGCACCACTTGCCCAGAAAACCTCGGTATTTTGAGTGAACTGACCTTCATCTTTTTCGAAACTGAAAAACATTCTACCAGCACAAAAAGCGTATGCATCCTTGTCTACAAATCCACCTGCGGCTCCGGCATATTCAAAATAGTCTTTTCTGTGAAAATCGAGTATTTTGGGCTGACACGCTACCATGCCTGGTTCGCTATCCATGAATCTCAGAACAGGTGCAATCCAATTGGGCGTTACTTCCACATCCGAATTCAACAAGATAAAAATATCGTTTTGGAGCTCCTTTAAACCGTGGTTGTAACCACCTGCAAAACCATAGTTGACAGGCAGCTCAACGATTTTCACATGTGGAAAATCCGATTTTAGAAATGCAATAGACCCATCAGCACTTGCATTGTCGATCACTACCACATCAGCTAAGTCAGAACTGTATTCCACTACCGACGGCAAAAACTGACGCAGAAATTTTTCTCCGTTCCAGTTTAGTATAGCTACAGCGACGCGTTTCACAAGGTGGTAATAATGGGTGGCGCGAAAATAGGGCCAGTGGTGGGTTCAGGAGTCATACGCGTGCAGATGAAAAGAGATACAGCCGAAATCAGGCTTTTTTAGCGGGGTAAAGATCCCGGATTACAAAAAATGCGACTACATAAATAGCTGTCAGAACTGATGCATAACCCAACGATCTATCTGCGGTTTGGGCATACTCTGAATTGCTTTGAAGAAAACGAACATACACCTCATGTGAGATATACCAGGATAATGCGAAGAGCAGTGGCGCTATGGCGAGGTAAATCAGGGAAGTTCGTTTGGACATATCAATCAATTTCTGGAGCCAAAAATAGCACTACCCACGCGAATTAATGTAGAACCTTCTTCTACAGCCCATTTCCAATCTCCGCTCATACCCATGGATACCGTCTTAAAAGCACTACTTTGAAGGAAGAACGTTGTTTTGAGCGCATCAAAACAGGCGCGAATCCTGCGAAACTCTGACCTCACCAGTTCTTCATCGTCACTAAAAGAAGCCATTCCCATAACGCCGGAAATTTCCAGATTGGGTGTGGATTTCCAGTCAAAACGCTGTGCAAATTCCAGCACTTCGGTGGTATCCCATCCAAACTTGGTTTCTTCCATGGCGACGTGGACCTGCAAGAGTACCTGAATGGTCCTTTGATTTTTCGCCGCCTGTTTCTGCACTTCGAGAAGGAGTTTTTCGCTGTCTATACTGTGTATACAAGCAACAAACGGCGCAATTTGTTTCACCTTATTGGATTGCAGATGTCCGATAAAATGCCATTGTATATCATCTGGCAAAGCTGGTTGTTTGGCCGCAAGCTCCTGAACGTAATTCTCGCCAAAAATGCGCTGTCCGGCATGGTAAGCTTCGAGAATCATCTCAATGGGTTTCGTTTTGGAAACAGCAACAAGCTCCACGCCTGCAGGAATGGAATTTTTAAGGTTTTTTAAATTTTCACTTAAAAGACTCATGGGGTCAAACCTATTGATGAAAGAGGCTATTCAGATCTAAAAAAGTTTTTTTATGGAATAGGGGTTAGTTGAATTTGGATTGTCCTGAGTTCACATTTAATCATTTACCATGTCTATCAAGCTTATTCTGTCAGCAATTCTGATTTGTGCAGTAACCTTCAGCTTCGCACAAAACATTACCCAAAATGTAAAAGGGACTGTCACCGATAAAATTTCAGGTGCTCCGCTGCCCGGCGTTGTGGTTGCAATTACGGATATCATTCCCGCTATTGGATCATCTACCGATCTCGACGGGCACTTTAAAATCACCGGAGTTCCCATTGGCAAACACGTTATCGTAATCAGTTATGTGGGTTATAAAGAAGCTGTTCTTCAATCAGTGGTTGTAAATTCCGGAAAAGAAGTAGATCTCACCATTGCGCTGGAAGAAGACCTGCAACAAACTGAAACCGTCGAAATCACAGCTAAAAAAAATCAACGGGAGGCGTTGAATAATATGAGCACTGTGAGCACCAGAACTTTCAGTGTGGAAGAAACCCAGAAATTCGCAGCAGCCATCAATGATCCTGGACGCATGGCTGCCAGTTATGCCGGTGTAATATCCACCGACGATGGCAACAACTCCATTTCCATTCGGGGCAATTCACCATATGGTTTGCTGTGGAGAATGGAAGGAGTTGATATTCCCAGTCCAAATCACTTCGCATCACCGGCGAGCAGTGGTGGTGGTATTTCAATCATCAGTTCGCAATTGCTTGCCAACAGTGATTTTTCGAGTGGTGCATTTGCCGCGGAGTATGGCAATGCGTTATCGGGAGTATTTGATCTGAAGCTCCGAAAAGGCAACAACGAAAAGCGTGAATACACCATTCAGGCGGGGTTTTTAGGACTTGATCTCGCAGCAGAAGGTCCCTTCAAAAAAGGATATGCCGGTTCGTATTTGGTTAATTATAGATTGAGTACATTGTCGCTTATTCAGGGAATCGGCATTGATATAGGTGATGATGTCACCAATTTTCAGGACCTTTCTTACAACATCTATTTGCCCACAGAAAAAGCAGGTCAATTTTCACTTTTTGGATTTGCAGGATTGAGCAGTCAGTCGCATGAGGCCCGCCGTGACACTACATTGTGGGCAAAAGATTCGTATTACCGCGAAGAAGATACGTATTACGCCAACACCATTATGAACGGAATAAAACATGTATTTCCATTCAACGAAAAAACATATCTTCAAACATCGCTTATTCATTCTGATTTTAAAACCGGATACAAATCTGAAGAACTCAATTATGACTTTAAACCAGAACTCCAAACCGATCAATTGTATCACATTCAGAAAAGCAATCTCAATGTTATACTCAATCACAAGTTCAACGCAAAACAGTCCATGCGCGCTGGGGTCTATGTGAATCACTACGACTTTCTATTCGAATACAAAGAATTGGATGAAGACGTGGATGAAATCAAGACATTGATGGATGATAAAAACACAATGAACACTTTCCAGTCTTTTGCGCAATGGCGATACCGCATCAGCGAACCATGGACTTTAAACCTGGGAGTTCACTATTTGCGTGTCATTGACAATAAAACCCAATCCATTGAACCACGCGCAGCACTCAAATATGCTATCGATGAGATACAGTCAGTGAGTTTCGGCTATGGTTTACACGGACAAATGCAACCTCTGGGAGTGTACAGCGTGCAAATCGAGGATGAAGCAGGAACGGCATACCGACCAAACAAAAACCTCGATCTCAATAAAGCGCATCACATTGTGCTCGGTTATGATCGTTCCATCACAAAATACATGTATGTGAAACTAGAAGGTTACTATCAGCACTTGTTCAATATTGCCATCGAAAATGATTTGGAAAGGCCCTATTCTACCATCAACAACGAATACGATTACGTAACTGAAAAACTCGTTAATGATGGCATTGGCCGCAATTATGGACTGGAGTTAACACTTGAGCAATCGACTCACAAAAACATGTATTTCCTGTTGTCTGGTTCATTGTTTCAAAGCGAATACCAAGGCATTGACAAAATCTGGCGCAATACGCGGTACAACACAAACTATGCACTCGTTTTTACCGGAGGCAAAGAGTGGAAAGTAGGAAAGGACGAGAAGAACAAAACGCTTGGTTTAAATATTCGCACCACCTTTGTAGGCGGACTTCGCGTCACACCTATTGATGTTGCCGCATCCATGGCAGAAGGAGAAACCGTAGGTGTGGAAGGCCAGCTCTACGAAGGTAGAAATCCCAATTACTTCCGCACGGACATCAAAATCAGCCTGAAACGCAATTTCAAACGCATGACAACAACGTTATCACTGGATGTGCAGAATGCTTCGAACACCAAAAACGTGTACGGCAGTTATTTTGATAGTGAAGCAGGCAAGGTGAGAGAATACTACAATTTGCCGCTCATTCCGGTGTTGGCTTACCGCATGGAATTCTAGAATTAGAAGAAACAAAACCATTGAAAAAGCGGAGATTATCCGCTTTTTCTGTTTCCGATCCTCCTTATAAACAACCGTTTATATCTATGTTCGTTTTGTGGTGCATATCCATCCATAATATTGGCAAGTATTGATTTGATTTACATCCGCAAAACATTAAGTATGTATACACTCGAAGCGAGAAATATTTATAAATCCTATGCACAACATCAGGCGTTGACGGATGTGACTATCCGTGTGCCTGAGAAAAGTGTATTTGGACTGCTAGGACCCAATGGAGCTGGAAAGACCAGTTTGATCCGCATCATCAATCAGATTACTGGTCCGGATAGCGGGACCATACTATTTAACGGCGAACCACTCAATCCCAACCATGTAGAATTGATAGGTTATTTGCCAGAAGAACGTGGATTGTACAAAAAAATGAAAGTTGGTGAGCAGTGTATGTACCTCGCACAACTAAAAGGATTGACTGCACGCGAATCCAAAATGCGCCTCATGGAATGGTTCAAACGATTTGACATTCATACGTGGTGGGACAAAAAAGTGGAAGACTTGAGCAAGGGAATGGCGCAAAAGGTTCAATTCATCACCACCGTTTTGCACGAACCAAAATTGCTGATTCTCGATGAGCCGTTCAGTGGATTTGACCCTATCAATGCTGAATTGATTCGCACAGAAATGCTTCGGATGAAAGATGCGGGCGCAACGATCATTCTTTCTACCCACGATATGGGAAGTGTAGATACACTGTGTGACAATATTGTGTTGATCAATCGTTCGAGAGTCATTCTGGAAGGTGGTGTAAAAGACATTCGCAACAGTTTCCGCACGCATACCTACGAAGTGCAATATCAAGGACATGGCATGGATATCGGAATCGGTCTTTGGGCAAGCTTTGAATTGATAGAAAACAAGAAGGTAGATGAAACCAATATCGCTCAAATCAGAATGCGTCCGGATCAAAAGCTGAATCAGTTGCTGAACGCACTTATTCCGCATGTCGAAATTACGGCTGTGAAAGAAATTATCCCTGACATGGATCAGATCTTTATCCAGGCCGTCAATAAATTTAATTCTGAAAACGAAATCACTCCAAACGACCTTTAATCATGAATAAAATCTGGTTGATCATTAAACGCGAATACCTCACCAAGGTAAAGAAAAAATCATTTTTGGTAATGACAATACTTGGCCCGCTGATTTTCGGTTTGGTCATTATTGGGATGATACTTGTTGCAAAGGCCGACACAACAACACATGATATTCTTATCGTGGACAAAATGGGTTGGCTCATTGAAGATCAGGTAATAAAATACGATGATGCAAAACTGGAACGCACCCGATTCAAGGATAGCGAAAGCACTCATTACTTTTTTTCAAAGTCACCTGTGAATCTAAATGGAGAATTGGATTCAAAAAAATACACCATCATAGTTGAGCTCGATAGTGCTTCCTATTACGATAGTAAATGTGTAATGTCATTCAACAATGCGCCAAGTTTGGCCATTCAAGGTTCCATCAAAGAAAATATAGAAGGCTCATTGGAAGAATGGAAGGTGAAAAAGGAAGGCATGAAGTATGAAGATTATAAGAATCTGAAGGTGAGTATGAACGTGATGATGAATAATACCAAGGATGCAACGCGCGACGAAAAAATTTATGCAAGAGCCATGATTGGTTTTGCAACAGCGCTGATCATTTACATCTTCATTCTTATTTATGGTCTGCAGGTAATGCGCGGAGTGATGGAGGAAAAAACAAATCGTATTGTAGAAGTCATTATCTCATCTGTAAAACCATTTCAGTTGATGATGGGAAAAATCATTGGTATTGGTTTGGTAGGCCTAACACAATTCCTAATTTGGATTCTGCTGACAGGTATTATCGGAACAATCGGCGTAACTGCGATAATTGGAAGTTCGGCGGATATTAAAGAATTAAGTGAGAAAGTGAATGGCCCACAAACAGCAATTTCAGAAGCCGAAATGGAAAAGATGAAAGTGAGTCCGGAATTGATTGAATTGGTTTACACAACACCGTGGTTGGACATTGCAATTTCGTTTCTCTTCTTCTTTGCTGCAGGTTATTTGTTGTATGCATCTATGTTCGCTGCAATTGGTGCCGCTGTCGACCAGGAAAGTGATACACAGCAATTTCAGATTCCGATTAC
>JBJXFC010000180.1:0-8485 GCA_046153915.1 Flavobacteriales bacterium | reverse complement strand
TTTGAAGATGACACGATAACACCCTTGATATTTACGAAGCATTAGGCCGCCATCCGCGAAGAAACTCAACCGTCGTCATTTTCTTTTTTCCTTCGAGCTGCAGTTCGGTAATGGAATACCACCCATCGCCTGCAGCCATTTTCAGATACGTTTTGCCGTCGGTTTCGAAAGCACCAGGTAGGACCAGCGTGGCTCCGTGGATTTTTTCACCTCCGAAAATTTTCAGTGTTTTACCTTCGAGCATGGTGAATGCAGCCGGATATGGACTAAGACCACGCACTAGATTGTAAATCCTATCCAATGGCAAAGTCCAATCGATCTTGCAATCTTCCTTGAAAATTTTGGGCGCATGTTTTACTTCATCCATGCCTCGTAATACTCCTTCCTGAGGGAAAGACGTTGTTTTTCCTTCTGCGATATTGTTGACCGTTTCGACCAAAAGTTGGGCACCGATGTGCATCATTTCATCGTGCAATTCTCCAGCAGTTTCATCTTCGCGAATGGGAATGCGACGTTGATCAATGATATTTCCAGTATCAATTTCATGTTGAAGAAAAAAGGTAGTGACACCTGTTTCCTTTTCACCCTGAATAATGGCATGGTTGATAGGCGCGGCACCCCTGAATTGTGGCAACAACGAGCCATGCAGATTAATTGTTCCCTGCGGAGGCATTTGCCATACCGCTTCTGGCAACATCCGAAAAGCGACAACTACAAATAAATCAGCTTCAAGTTTTTTTAAAGCTGTAAGAAAAGATTCATCCCGAAGTTTTAAGGGTTGCAATACCGGCAATTGATGCTTCAGAGCATACTCTTTAACAGCGCTCATTTGAAGCTGTTTTCCACGTCCAGCGGGTTTATCTGCAACGGTAACCACGCCCACTACTTCGTGATTGGAACCAACAAGCGCATCAAGAGAAGCCACCGCAAATTCGGGCGTTCCCATAAAAACAATTCGCAAGGTGTGCATCAACTCAGAATGAAATATTGTGAAGCCTGCTGTTTGTCAGAAACAACCTTGTAGTAATAGCGACCGGGTTGTAGATCAGTCAGATTTAATTCAACCTGATGGTGTCCACTGTTAAACGTCTTTTTCAGGACTTCGCGCACAAAATCGCTTTTTTCTGTGAATAATTCAATTTGAAGTTCGGTCTTCATTTCGAGATCAATCTCCAGAGTGGCAGTGCGTTCATTGATCCATTTCAGCGAATTGCCTATGGACGGATAATCAGCCCTCACATTGTTTTTCCGCAAAAGGGAAATCAATCGTTTGTAGAGCACATAAACGAGTATGAGCAACGTAAAAACAAGCAATGTGATTTTAAATATTTCGAGTGTGCTCATATCAAAGTGAAATTATGCCTTCAATGCTTCCGGCCTTGGTGTATCGGTCAAAAATGGAATCTGCATCGAGCATCATTTCGCGCACTGTAATGCTGGTGTAGTTTCCCTGAGCAGATTTTCTCTCGCGAAACTCAGCGCTTTCACCAAAAATAAGTTTTAGGCGCTTGATACGATCTTCGTCAGTTGGCAGAATGAATTTAAACATATAGATACTGGGCCATTTGTGAATTTCATTCAACCTTTGCCGCAATTGTTCAATCTGATCGTCATTCATTTTCCCATGGATTTTCCGGGTGCAAAGTAAATCCTTCGGGAGATAAGTTTCAAAACAAAGGTCAGACAAGATATTTTTGGACATGTTTCGAAGAGTAGTTGTGTGCAATTGCTTGTAGAAATGTATCGGATAGAAAAAAGTATATGCGGATAATTTTTACACTCATAGCCTTGTGTTCTGCTCTGGTGATAATTGCGCAGGGTGGTCAACAGATTTCGGGGAAAGTGTTGGATGCCCAAAGTGGATTGCCTGTGTTTGGTGGTTATATCTCCATTCCCGGAACCACGTATGGCGCTACAACCAACGAGAAAGGATTTTACACCATCAAAAACGTGGCCCTGCAAGACACCTTCACGCTCATTGTTCGGCACGTGGCGTATGCGACAATTGCACGGTCGGGATACAAGTTCTCCGGCAAATCACTCAAAATTGACTTCAATCTGGAGCCGTCGACGTTTGAGTTACCCGGACTTACCATCAGTGCTGCCCCCGATACCGTTTGGGGAAGCAAAGAACTCAATGTGGCCGATTTTGCCTTTACTCCTGAGGGAATACTTTTGTTGACATACGAAAAGGAAGAACGCTGGAAACGGCAGGAGGACGTGAAGAAAACCCTTTTTTCCGGTTGCAATCTGATTCATGTCGATGCGCAGGGCAAAGAACTTGTGCGTGCTCTGGCGCCTTCACCATCATTGGGTTTTTACCTCAATTATTACAATGAAATATTTCTGCAATGCCACAACGAAGTGTACTTTGTAAAAAGCGAAACAGAAGCCATTCACTTGCAGGCTTTTCCAAAAGAAGATTTTAAAACCTACATCGAACCCGTTGTAGACACCATTGGTTCAACGGTCTATTTCAGTAATTACAATGCAAGTTATCCGGCATTCGAATACATGGCATTCAATATGGCAGACAGCAGTTATCATACCCTGCGCTACCTGATTGATGAGGAGCTAATGCAGCGATTCAGAGCACAGTACCGCGATTTATCGCCCAGAGACAAACTGGAAGCTTTTCGAACAGAATTGGAAACTGGAATTGACAAGGAGGTAGTGAGTGCATACATGACTGGTTTTCCATCCACACCTTTTTTTCAACCCTTAAATATTCCACTGATCATTGCAAAAGATACGCTTCTGATTTTTGATCATGTGCACGATAAACTCATTCGTTACAACAATTTTGATGAACCCCTGGACAGCGCTTTAATAAGTTACCATCGCACCCGTGGAGGAATGAAATGGGGAGGTTCGGTGATCAGAGATGATGTGACCGGAAAAATATTTACATGGTTTGAAAAAAATGGCATAATCCATATTTCCAGAATAGATCCAACCAATGGAAAAGCAGAACACATGGCATCATTGAGCTACAAATACGCGGAAAAACTCAAGATCCACAATGGAAAGGCGTATTACATATACAGGCCGTTTGAAAGCTCTCAAAACCGCTTTTTGTACAGCGAAAAACTGCCAATCGACTAGCGAGTGGAGGCAGCTAGTTCCTTTTCAATTTTAGAGCGGTAGTCGTCAAAAATCTCCTTCACACCATTTTCATATGAAGTAGTTTTGAAATCGGGAAATCGCTTATTGAATTTAGATGAATCAAAAATATAGTCGCGATCAAACTGATACAGCATTTCTACACTTTCTTTGAGGACAGGAACAAACAATCCAATCATACGAATCATCCATCTGGAGACAACCTGAGGCTCCACCCTGGTGTGAAATTCGCGGATGCCGAGCTCCATAAATTCTTTACCGGTAAGTGGATTTGAAGCAGTAGGCGCATGCCATACCTGTCCATACGCATCTGCAGCATTGCCAAGCCATGCAGTAGCTTTTCCGGCATCGGGTGTATACGTAAGACTGTGTTTAAACTTGTCTGAAACCATCCACTGAGGACGTTTGTTTTTAATAAGATTATCGAAGACCATTACATTGATAAAACTCAAAGGTGTTTCCGGACCGTAGAAATCGGCACTGCGCACAATCAAAACTTCCAGTTCGCCGCTTTTAATCTCATCCATAAGCATTTGAGCAATTTGAGCTCGAACTTTTCCCTTTTCGCTGGATGGTTTTGCAGGAAGGTCTTCCTTCATGGTACCATCGACTTTACCGTATAAATAAACGTTGTCGAAAAAAACGAGTTTGCAACGGTGCAGTTTGCATGCGGTAATTACATTTCTCATCACAACGGGCCATTGTTGCTGCCAGATGGCTGTTTTGTATGGCAATCCAGCAGTAAGGTAAGCTACTTCGCTCCCTCTGACAGCCTCAGAAACGCGTGTTGGCTCAAGAAGGTCAGCCGTGAATAATTCATCTGAATCGTTGATTTTGCGGGGCTTTCGGCCAACCAACCGCACGGGAATTTGCATCTGGTGCAGTTCCAAAGCCAGATGTTTACCTATAATGCCACCGGCACCAAGAATTGTTTGCATGTGTTCAATATTTGGGGCGAAATTAGACGTGAAATTGGCGCGGATAACGTGGTTAAATCGGCATTTCACGACCGGAAAACGACCATTCACCTGTGACCTTGAATATTTACTCTTCAACTCGGGATTCCTGCACTATTCAGTCTCGAAATTCTGAAAACCCTGGAGTTGAATGGTTTCAAACAGCAATTGACGCAACACAATCCAGACCACAAAGTTGTCAGCCTGATTATTCCTGCGCAGTGGAATTCATGGCAACAAGGTGAATCCACGATTCTTCGGATTTGTTTAATTTATCCACATCCCAATCAAAGATTTGCCATAGAAAGTGACGAACATCTTACCTTCGTCACTGAAATTTCAATCAGATGAAAACTATACTAAACCGTCTGACCATCGTTTTGATTTGTTCAGCATCATTTGCGGCGAATGCACAAACTGAAGGTTCCTCGTTTACGCTTACAGGAATGGGTGTTGCGACACCATTTGCCACGGATTATCAATGTCTTGGAATTAATCCGGGAAATCTTGATGTCCAATCGAAATACGATAAAATGATCACCATGGGAATTTTCGAAGGTGGAGTTTCGTTGTATTCGGCTGCATTGACAAAAGAAGAATTGCGCCAGAATATTTTTCAGGAAGACATTGAAACATTGAGCCGCGCTGATCAACGTTATTACGCAGCAGAGTTTGCTAATTCGGCCAATGCTGTAGACGTCGATTTTAGCCCTTTTGGAATTTCCGTCCGAACCTCTAAACTTGGAACATTTGCTTTCAAAACCCGCGATAGGGCGAATTTGTTCTACGAGCTTGGTCCTCAAGTTTCCGAGATTGTTTGGCTAGGAAATACAGCCTCATACTTTGATTCTTTGATTGTGGTAACCAATGGAATTAAAGATACCATTGCCAATTCGTCAAACCTCGACGAAGCAACACTCAATACGGTTGTGAGCGGATATACCCCGCTTGATAGTGCTTCAACTATGACTGATCTGCTTCAAGGTACCAAGTTTCGGATGAGTTGGGTGCGTGAGTTTAATCTGGGCTGGGGAAAAAAGCTTTGGAGCAATGATGATTTTGCCATCCATGCAGGATTAGGCGTGAAACTTATGGTAGGACAAGGATTGCTGGCAATTGATGCCAGAGATGGTTCCGCTGAAGTCTTTAGCGCGTTATCACCGGTTTTTGACATCGATTATGGCGATATAGCTGAGGATAATCCATCCGCTTTGCCTTCGGATGCAAGAAGTCTTCAGCCAGTGGGCTTTGGAATAGGTGTGGATCTTGGAGCTACCGTTGTGTTTAAAGAGAAACTCACAGTTAGTGCTGCCGTTAATGACATTGGATCTATGAAATGGGATGGCAACGTGTATACTTTAAAAGAAACCAAACTGACAACCTTTGAAAATGAAGGGTTGGAGAGTGTTAACTTCCTGGATCAAATTTCAGCCCTCAATGGAGGCGATGCGCTGCTGGAATGGCAAGGTACTGGAGGTATAACCACAAAACTGCCAACCACATTGCGATTGGGTGCAGGATATCAAAATTTCCCGGGTTATAAATTTGGAATCGACATTATTGCCCCCCTCAATGATGATATATCGAGCATGGAAAAGGCGGTTATCGCGGTTGGAGGAGAATTTTCTCCTATGAAATGGATTCATCTGCAAGCTGGCTATGTTACCGGTGGTAATTACGATAACAAAGTACCAGTGGGTATTTATTTCACTATCGGTGAGCGAGGTGGATACGAGTTTGGCGTTTCTTCCAGAGATGTCATTACATTTTTCTCAAAAAATCAACCAACTATTTCAATGGCTTTTGGTTTTTTAAGATTCCGTTTTTAGTTCGAATCTTCTTTTTTAGAATAAGGAATTTCAACGCGGCTTTGGTCGCGTTTTTTTGTGATAGGAAACGAATAAAATTCTGCAAAAAATGTCAATAAATTACCGTGTTTTTTCCTTTCAAAATGGGCATTTCTGAACTACATTCGCGAGCCTTTAAAAGCAGAGGCAATTTTTATCGCAACAAATTCGGGAAACGCCTGTGAAATGGCTATTTCCAATCAATTTATACTATGGCAGAAGGAGAGAAAATTATTTCGATTAACATCGAAGATGAAATGAAGTCAGCGTACATCGATTATTCGATGTCGGTTATCGTGAGTCGTGCATTACCAGATGTGCGCGATGGAATGAAGCCAGTTCACCGCCGCGTTCTATATGGAATGCTGGAATTGGGTGTATTGAGCAATCGTCCATTTAAAAAATCTGCGCGTATCGTCGGAGAGGTAATGGGTAAATACCATCCACACGGCGACTCGTCTGTATACGACACCATGGTGCGCATGGCCCAGGATTGGTCATTGCGTTACCCACTAGTAGATGGTCAGGGCAACTACGGAAGCATGGACGGTGATTCGCCTGCTGCTATGCGTTATACTGAAGCGCGTCTTCGCAAAATAGCTGAGGAATTGCTGGAAGACCTCGATAAAGAAACGGTTGATTTTCAGCCAAACTTCGATGACTCACTTCAAGAACCGCGCGTTCTTCCTGCCAAAGTGCCAAATTTGCTCTTGAATGGAGTAAGTGGTATTGCCGTTGGTATGGCTACCAATATGCCGCCACACAATCTCACAGAGGTTTGTCAGGGTATCATGGCCTATATCGACAATCCCGAAATTACCATCGAGGGATTGATGCACTATGTGAAGGCTCCCGATTTCCCAACAGGCGGATTGATTTTCGGTGTTGAAGGTGTTAAATCGGCCTATGAAACAGGTCGTGGTCGTGTTGTAATGCGCGCTAAAACGCATTTCGAAGAAGTCAATGGCCGCGAAGCTATCATCGTTACTGAGATTCCATACCAGGTCAACAAAGCTGAGATGCAGATCCGTCAGGATCAGATGATCAAGGAAGAAAAACTCGATGGCATTTATGATATCCGCGATGAAAGTTCCCGCGTTGGGGTGCGTGTAGTGTACGAATTGAAGAAGGATGCGATTCCGAATGTTGTATTGAACAATTTGTTTAAATATTCGTCGCTACAAACTTCATTTTCAATTAACAACACAGCGCTTGTTCACGGTCGTCCGGAAGTTTTGAACCTGAAAGATCTGGTTCGTCACTACGTAGATCACCGCCATGAAGTGGTTGTGCGCAGAACGCAATATGAATTGCGCAAAGCCCAGGAAAGAGCCCATATTCTGGAAGGATTGTTGATCGCTCTCGATCATCTCGACCAGGTAATTGCGTTGATTCGCAGTTCTCAAACTCCGGACATCGCTCGCGAAGGTTTGATCACAACGTTTAACCTCTCCGAAATTCAATCGCGTGCCATCCTCGATATGCGCCTGCAGCGTCTCACAGGACTTGAGCGCGACAAAATCAAGGCAGAATACGATGAATTGATGGCGTTGATTGCCCGTCTTCAGGAGATTCTTGGCAGCGAAACAATTCGCATGCAGATCATCAAAGACGAATTGGCTTACCTCATTGATAAATTTGGCGATGAACGCCGTTCTACTATCGAGTTCAGCAGTTCTGATCTCAGCATCGAAGACATGATTCCGGATGATAAAGTGGTTATTACCATCACACATGCCGGTTATATCAAACGCACAAATCTGGTAGAATACCGCTCTCAAAGCCGCGGTGGAGTGGGTGCTAAAGGCACCACTGCGCGTCTGGAAGACTTTGTGGAACACATTTTCACTGCTACTAATCACGACTGGTTGCTCATCTTTACAATGAAGGGCCGTTGTTTCTGGATGCGCGTTTTTGAAGTACCCGAAGGAACAAAAGCGAGCAAGGGCCGCGCCATTCAAAACCTGATTCAGATCGAACAGGATGATAAAGTATTGGCATACATTCCAACTGGCGATTTGACCAATGAGGAATATGTGAACAGCAATTTCGTTATTCTGTGCACTAAAAAAGGTCTTATCAAAAAGACAGCATTGGAAGCATACAGCCGTCCACGTGCCAATGGTATCAACGCAATTACAATTGTAGACGGAGATGAATTGCTTTCTGCCAAACTGACCAATGGAAATTGTGAAGTTGTAATGGGCACGAAAGAAGGCAAGGCCATTCGTTTCCACGAAAAAACGGTTCGCGCTGTAGGTCGCACCGCACAAGGTGTAAAAGCTGTTTCGCTGGATACCGACAACAATGAAGTAATAGGCATGGTTTGTCTTCCAGATCACAATCAGGACATTCTGGTAGTAAGTGAAAAAGGATTTGGCACACGGTCGGACCTCGACGAATACCGGGTTACAAACCGAGGTGCAACAGGGGTTAAGACCATCACCGTTAACGAAAAAACCGGTAATCTGATAGCCATTCTAGCTGTAGACAATGATCACGACTTTATGATTATCAATAAGAGCGGTATCACCATTCGACTTCGTGTGGAAGATCTGC
>JBJXFC010000170.1:0-6487 GCA_046153915.1 Flavobacteriales bacterium | reverse complement strand
CAACTGGAAGTCGCTATTCAACCTGAACAATCTGTGGAATCTATTGTAAGCCGCAGCAACTACAAATACATGTATTGGAATCTGGCACAGCAACTTGCCCACCACACCGTAAATGGCTGCAATGTGCGATGCGGCGATATGATGGCAAGTGGCACCATCAGCGGACCTACTGAGGGTTCTTATGGCAGTATGCTCGAAATCGCATGGAAGGGAACTAAACCAGTCGCCTTGAATGACGGATCAACACGCAGTTTTATTCAAGACGGAGATACGGTTGTTCTTCGCGGTTGGGCGGAGAAAGATGGAATTCGTGTTGGATTCGGAGAATGCAGAGGGCAGGTTCTTCCGGCCATGGATTAGTATCCGTTTTGAAGAAAAGCCAATTATTTTTTGTTTCTTTTTCTCGTTGTAAATAGGTTACAATCTGAGGTGGTTCGTTTGTCTCATCAAACAACAAAAACATACCACCATGCCGATTTTTAATCTTATCCTTGCACACGCCCTTCCTTCTGAAAGCGCGGTATTCAACTACAATGCGTCTCAATCTCTTATGGACGTTCTCACCTGTCATCGCTTTGCAGAATTGCCTCACATGGGCGGACTCAATGCCCAACGCACAACAGGGAAATACACTCCAGGTCAGGTCTATTATTTCCGCAAACACGGCCAATGCACAGTTCAATTTCTCAAAGACGGCCGCGTGCATGTATTGCAAGGTCCAATCGCTATGTGGAATTTGCATGACAACCTCACGCCCGATGAACTAAATATTCTGATTGCCTTTGCAACATTGTGTGAAGAGCAACAGGAAGTAATGCGCAACTACATGGCTCCGAAATGCAAAAAGTACACGGATGTTTTGCGCAATATGCCAGCCTTCAATGTGGATTGGAAGAAAGATTTTTTGGAGGCGTTTAGTGGAATTTGCTAAGTGAAGCGCGATATGCGTATTGCGATATGCGAAATGCAGGGTAGTTGGTAGTTGGTATTGAGTATTGAGTATTGGTAGTGAGTATTTAGTATTGAGTATTGAGTAGTGAGTATTGAGAATTGAGTAGTTAGAAGTGGGATAAGTAACATGAACAAAGTACCAAGTACAACGTGTGAAGCAATTACCACGTACCAACTACTATCTACCAGGTACCAAATACTAACTACTAACTACCCGTAACCACCTAAAACCTCGTCCTGTCATCCACCTGAATGCCTTTTGCAAGAATTCTTCTCCACTCAGGGAAGCGGCGGATGTACTCTTTGGCGATTTTGCACATGGGCACGAGGGGCATATTGTTTTCTTCCAGATATTGATAGGTCTTCAAAAC
The DNA here is from genome assembly GCA_046153915.1 of Flavobacteriales bacterium. Lineage (GTDB taxonomy): Bacteria > Bacteroidota > Bacteroidia > Flavobacteriales_D > Sanyastnellaceae > JANNVZ01. The sequence continues at coordinate 5,165 of JBJXFC010000170.1, read as the reverse complement.
CAAGGCATCACCCGCACCGAGTTCTTTGTGTTTATCTGTAATTTCACTCCCGGTGAGAAACATTTTTCCTTCCCTGACTTCAAACTCAAGATAGGATTTTTTACCTTCTACCAATAACTCAAATTGGCGAGTTACTTCGTTCCGTACCAACGGAATCTGTTCGAAATCAATTTCCATAATTTTTGTGGCGTTACGCGAAGGTAGAAAAAGTATGGTGAGGAATTTAATAAACGATAACAAATCCTCAACCAGGCCAACAAACTCATACATTTACATTTGACTCCCTTTTTTGATCACACTTCCCTTTTATCATGAAATCTGCTGACAAAAGCAATGGCATTTTGGCCATCATTAAACAATCCCTAAACGGTGAACACTATGACTTCACACAAGGAAGCATCCGCAAAGCTGTAGTTCTGCTGGCCATTCCCATGATGCTTGAAATGTGCCTGGAAAGTGTGTTTGCGGTAGTGGACATTTATTTCGTCAACAAATTAGGAAAACATGCAGTAAGTGTTGTTGGATTGACAGAGGCAGTTATCACCCTGGTCTATTCGGCAGCCATCGGATTGAGCGCAGCCGCCACCGCAGTTGTGGCGCGTCGCGTAGGAGAAAAAAATCCGGAAGGCGCGGCAGCAGCGGCAGCTCAAACGCTTGTTATCTCTGGCGTTTTGATTGCCGTTATGAGTGTTCTGGGATACGTATTTGCAGAGGACCTGCTTCGTATGATGGGAGCCGAAGAAGAAGCCGTCGCCATGGGTGTCGATTATACCCGCACCATGATGGGCGGATGCGGAGTTATAGTTTTATTATTCCTTATCAATGGAATTTTCCGCGGAGCTGGAAACGCAGCTATTGCCATGCGCAGTTTGTGGCTTGCCAATGCATGTAATATTATTTTGTGTCCCGTTCTAATCAATGGATACGGACCATTTCCGGAAATGGGTGTAACGGGCGCCGCTGTGGCCACAACCATTGGAAGAGGCATTGGTGTAATCTATCAACTCTTCGCATTGTTCAATGGTAAAAATGAAATGTTGCTGATGCTCAAAGCAAAATGGACACCCCAATGGGAAATAATCAAATCCATTGGTGTTATTGCTTTGCCCGCGACAATTCAATTCATCATTCAATCGGCATCGTGGATTGTATTGGCGGGTATTGTTGCCCGAAGTGGAAGCGATGCCAGCGCGGGCTATCAAACCGCAATTCGCCTTGTGATGTTTTTCTTGCTGCCAGCTTGGGGAATTAGCAATGCAGCAGCAACACTTGTCGGGCAAAATCTGGGCGCCAAATCACCAGAACGTGCCGAACAATCTGTTCGCACCATTGCCAAATACAACACGCTCTTTATGGGTGTGGTAAGTGTTTTGTGCATCGCACTGGCCCATCCCATGATCTCCTTCTTTATCGAAGATGAAACATCTTTGCAATACGCCTATGCTATCGAATCGCTGCGAATCGTTTCGGCTGGATTTGTAATCTATGCGTTGGGAATGGTATTGATGCAGGCATTCAACGGAGCGGGTGATACCAAAACTCCTACCTATATATGCATCATCGGATTCTGGCTCTTTCAAATTCCCTTCGCTTACTGGCTCACTTTTGGACTCAATTGGGGACCAACAGGCGCTTTCATTGCCGTTCCTGTTGCCGAAGGACTTATTTCAATCATGTATTGGTTTATGTTCAGAAAAGGCAAGTGGAAGCTCATGCAGGTTTGATTCAGCTCAAAGGCAACTCTTTAACGTTCAAGAGATGTCTTGGTAATGCGTAATTTATTACTTTCGAAACCTCAAACCATTCTCCATGAAAACCTGCCTTTTTACCCTTTTTCTTTGTGCATCCATCTTTGGTCGTGCTCAGGGATTTGCAGAAATTGCTTCACTTCTAGATGTGGATGCGGGTTATACGTCGGGTGAATATGGCGGTGGAGTGAGTTTTGTGGACTTCAATCAGGATGGATTGGACGACCTCACATTTGCCACAGGCACGGGACAAGAAATCCGCTTTTTCCTGAACAATGGCAATGGATTTACGGCATTGGAACCGCTCGTAAATAATACAAGTGAAGTAAAATCTGTTCTCTGGGTGGATTATGACAACGATGGTGATCTTGATTTGTATGCAACTGCCCGCAATGGAAATAAGCTCTATAAAAACACAGGCGATCTCTTATTCACGGACATCACTTCATCATGTGGATTCTCTGATCCTGTTACAGCTCAGTCTTTTTGTGCTTCCTGGCTCGATTATGATCATGATGCACTACCCGATCTGATCGTTTCATTCCGTGTCCAACACCTTGTAGGAAAAATTATGTTGTACCACAACCTTGGCAATGATCAGTTTGAAGATGTAACCACTGAAGCAGGTTTGCAAAATCTGGGCAGTAGCGTGCTCGCTATGGCAACGCTCGACATCAACAACGATGGATGGGAAGATATTTTTGTGGGGCAGGATTACCAGGTCGGTTGCATTTTACTCAAGAATAACGGCGATGGAACATTTGACAACATTTCAGCTTCCAGCAACACCGACATTGCCAACAATACAATGACCGTAACCATTGGAGATTACAATGGAGATGGCCTGATGGATATCTACCTCACAGATACCGGAGCCGGCAATTCACTACTCCGCAATTTGGACAATGAAACTTTTGTGGATGAAGCGTATAGTGAGAGTGTTGTTATGAACCAATTCAGTTGGGGTGCGGCATTTATCGATGTAGAAAATGACATGGATGTCGATTTGCACGTGAACAGAACGAGCGGCTGCACAACGTATGGAAATATTCCCGATGCGCCATTCTCAAATATTAGTGATGAGATGGGATTTAGTTCCTACTATTTCTACAGCGTGGGCCTTGCCTGTGGCGATTACAACAACGATGGATTAGTTGATCTGGTTAAGAATGGATCGAATGGCTCACCAAGTACATTTTGGCTGAATAACAACACAGGCCACAATTACATCACCGTCGATTTACATTCCACACTTTCGAACAGCATGTCTATTGGAGCAGTGATCGATGTTTATGCGGGGGGAAAACACCAGTTGCGAAGGATAGGTTGTGGCGAAGGATTCAGTTCGCAGAATTCGTACTCGCAGTTTTTTGGTTTGGGGTCAAATACACTTGTTGAAGAAATTACCGTGCATTGGCCCAACGGGCTTGTAAATACCATGAATAACGTCGCAGTAAATCAGCGTATTGAAATTACAGAAAGTTTGCCCTATACAGGCTGCACAGATATCGCTGCCTGCAACTTCGATCCGGAAGCACAAGAAGATGACGGCAGTTGTTACTATCCTCAAACGTATTACGATTGTTTTGGAAATTGCATGAATGACAGCAATTCCAACGGCGTTTGTGATGAATTGGAAATTTATGGTTGCGCAAATTCCAGTGCATGCAATTACGATTTTAACGCAACCATAGATGATGGGTCATGTTACTATCCCGATCCCTATTATGATTGCGCTGGTTATTGCCTAAATGATTACAACGGCAATGGAATTTGTGATGAATTTGAATATTATGGTTGTATGGATGGTGGTGCTTGCAATTACGATCCATCGGCAACATACGATGATGGAAGCTGTTATTATGCCGATCCTTACTACGATTGTTATGGGTATTGCTGGAATGACTACAACGGCAATGGAATCTGTGATGAGTTTGAAACCATTTATGGATGTATGGATGGAGGCGCATGCAATTACGACCCATCTGCAACCTACGACGATGGAAGTTGCTATTATCCCCAAGCGTATTACGATTGTTATGGGTATTGCTGGAACGATTCCAACAGCAATGGAATTTGCGATGAATTCGAAGGCATTTATGGTTGCATGGATTGGAGCGCCTGTAACTATGATCCTTCTGCAACCTACGATAATGGCTCGTGCTACTATCCCGATCCATATTACGATTGCAACGGATATTGCCTGAACGATCAGAATGGGAATTTCATTTGTGATGAATTTGAATACTATGGATGTATGGATGGTGGCGCTTGTAACTATGACCCTTCGGCAACCTTCGATAATGGTTCTTGCTACTATGCCGATCTGTATTACGATTGTTTTGGCAACTGCCTTAACGATGCAAACAACAATGGTATCTGTGATGAAGTCGATTACATCTATGGTTGTACGATTTCAATTGCCTGCAACTACGAACCATCTGCCAATGTCGATGATGGAAGTTGCTATTATGCACAGGATTATTATGATTGCAACGGATCATGTTTAAACGACTCAGATCAGGATGGGGTTTGTGATGAATATGAAATCTCAGGATGTACAAACACCGATGCTTGCAATTACAGCTCAGATGCAACCGACGATGACGGAAGTTGTGCATTTATTGAAGCTTATTCAGTTATGGGCGATGAAGGCGTCGAAGTAGGTTATCCCTATGCTTATTCATACACCAATACAATTGGAAGCACGTATCAATGGAATGTTGAAATGGGTTCCGTTACTTCTGGTCAGGGAACAAGTTCTGTAGAAATTGTATTTGATACAGAAGGTATGCATCAGGTAAGTGTAGTAGAAACAAATATCGCTGATTGCACGGGCCCAACAGCTGTATTGAATGTAAATGCTGTAGTCGGCTCTGTTTTGTCGATTGAAGCCTTTTCATTTAGCATTTATCCAAATCCTGCAAGTGATTTGATTACTATCCAAGCTTCGCAAAAGATGGAGATATTGCAAATATTCAATTTGCAAAGTCAACTTATTCGCGAAGAAAAAATCAATGGTAATTCTGCTGTCATTGATATTTCTGGATTGGCGATTGGAATGTATTTTGTGAAGGTGGATGGTGTGGTGAGGATGATGGCAGTGAAATGACAGACTCTAGATGTTAGACAAAATACGCTAGACTAATTGTCCTGGCCTAAAAAAGGTGGACTTAAGGAATATGCGATCTACATTCTTTTGTTCAAAATCATGGTGTAATTGCAATCAGTGTTTCTTGAGTTCTATCAAAAAACATCAGGCTTTAATTCTTGAATAAAATTGGTTGAGTGGAAAATGTCAATTGACTAGTTACGATTACTCGAGGGCAGATTCCTTGCTGCGCTGCGGAATGACAACGTCCAGCAGTGTCGGGAAAACCGGAAAAAGAGAAAGGAGAAGTGCGGCTGCGCCGCACT
>JBJXFC010000126.1:0-4065 GCA_046153915.1 Flavobacteriales bacterium | reverse complement strand
GCCCAATTCTCCCCATTGTTATCGGCTGATACAGGCGCCGAAGTACCATCATCAAACATATAAGCATGGATGATTGAACTACATCCAATCGATTTTGCATACCGGATCACTTCACTTGCCATGGTCTGTCCAAGTCCACGCCATTGTTTGTCAGGATGACGTGCAATGGTCTTGATGATCAATTGTTTTTCATCTTTGTTTAGGAGATTCATAAAACAAAAAATATAGCCGATCATTTCTCCGGAACTGCTTTCTGCAATCCGCACCAAATCAGGTTGAATCAACGCTTTGAGCGGAAGGTATTTTTCAAGAAAACGCCCTTCACTTATGGGAGTATAAAATTCATTCTTCGTGAATGCTATCAAATTGAAATGATAAATGCTACTGAGCTCATCTTCCAATTGCTGCAATCGAATTCCACGAATCGACATCCCCATCTGCTTCAATTCCTGTTCACGCTGTGTCCATGAAGGTCTGTCAGATTCCATATGCCGATCCAACGCCGAAAAATACTGTGCACATCTTATAAATTCCGCCGACTCAAACTGACGGATATACCATGGTTTGTTTTGAGCTTCACTGAGAAAAGGTGGGTTCTCACTTGATTTGAAACGGTAATGATCCCATGTACTGCCGCTAATAGGTCCAAGCACACGGTGTATTCCCCAATTAAGAATCAAACGAAAAGCTTCTACCAGAATAAACGCAGCAACAACGTCATCGTCGATGCATTCGTAATTTCCAATAAGAGCCGTCTGCTGATTATCGATCCGAATAAATTCATTGAGGTAGATCGCCAGGCGCGCAACTGGTTTTTCGGCTTCCAATACAACCAAACATTCCTTGAGATACTCTTTGTTTACTTCCGATGCAATGGAAGTTCCTGGCGAATACAAGGTCAATGGAAGTGAGTTAAACACATCATCTTCCGGTGTGCAAGAAAGGAGTTGGAAATTTCGCATCAGAATAAGTGATAGTAAGACAGATGAAGTGCGAGTATCGAAAGCGGAATGGTCAGATTGTCCCAACCGCGTGAAGACAATGCTTCGACAATTGTGCTCAACACCGCAATCAACAAAGCGTAACCGATAATTTCACCAGGTTTCGATTGCAATGAAATAATGTGAAACAGCAATGCTATACTAAACGACGAAACAAAAAAGGCAGTGCATCCAACGAGTGTTTTGTGCTGACCCATGATCGAAAATTTTCCCATTGGCCAGCGCTTTCCAAACAGAGCAGCAAGAGGATCGCTGATGGCGAGAATAAGAATTGGCAAATAAAAAATCACCATATCGTGGTAATGCGATGAAGCAAGAAAGCAGAAGTAAACTGAGACGGGATAACACAAACTGCCAACCGTTTCACGGTCTACTGCATTGATGGATTTGAGATAATTAAACTTCATGCTTAGAATAAGCAAGAGTGCAAACGAGCTGCAGAGTGCCAATACCCACCAATGATTGCTCAGCATCACCGGAAAAAGAAATGTCAGAATTCCCGTTCCGAAATGGGAGAGTTTTCTCGTGTATTCGGCGCGTACTTTATAACGGTGATACAACAATTCACCAATAGCAAACAATGCCAGAAAGCAGCCTGATAGAATAATGGAATTGATCAGATCGCGATTCATGACTTTTCTTCAATTACAATGGAATGATAAAAAAATCCTTTGTCGATGGCCGAGGCTATGTTGATTTCATCCTGTCTTAATTCCATCACAGGAAATATCCTGCTGATTTTGCGCGGTACCATGAGATTCCAATACACCATACGGCCACCGGAATTTAATCCGTTCACAAGTCCACCGGCGACATTCTTAAATAGTTCGGCGTCCATGTATTCAAAAATATTGCTGAGATTCATCGATTGAAAAGGTCCGTATTGCTGGATGGCTTCTTCGGCATACCCTTTAAAAACGATAAGCTTCGATAGATTGGATTTGATTTTTTCGTAGGTACCTTGTTTGAGATAATGCGGCAAATGCGCACCAAAATGACCGGTAAGATTGTAGTGCAGAATGTGATTGTGTTGAGCGCCCGTGCTTTTCAAATGCCTTTCAGCCTGCTTAAAAATAAACTGAGCAACTGGTACTTCTACTTCTTCGAGAAATTCCGGATCGCGTCCAAGCTTGCCCATTACCCATTTGCTAAAAAAAATCTTAAATAACAATCTCCATCGAAAAGAATTCCATTTTGCAGTGTAAAAGGCTTCTTGTTCAGGAGCAGGCTTCACGCGCATCAATTCCGCTACTGTTCGTTTGTTGTGAATCCATGGAAGAATTTTTCCTGCAAATGTTCTGAAGTATTTTTCAAATTTTCCGGCATGTATTATTCCCTTATCAATCCATTCAATCTGGGTATCAAAAAATGCCTGTGCTTTTTCAGACAAGTGGGGTCTCAGAAGTTTGAATACTTCCAGCCGATTGTTTGCTGGCGTAAATCCGAGAAAAGCAATACACTCTTCCCTGTCCAGATTCTGGATGGCCACTTTCTTAAATTCAACGAGCCACAATTGCACTTCATTTACATCTACGGCCACAACTATTTCGGGATCAGTTACCAGCAGGCTGAAACTGTTGTCGCCTGCTGAAGCGATGCTAAGGATTCTTGAACCCGTGGGAGACTTTAAACCATCGAGCAAAACGTCAGCATCTTCCCAGACATTGGCATATCGGATAAAACTAAAATCTGCTCGTTCGGTTATACTACTCATACATTCTTCTTCGTTTTTAAATACCAGAACAATCCCTTCACATTGCGAATTGGTTTATCGCAGATGGCGTTGAGAATAAACAATTCCAACTCGGAAAGGTATCCGGTTATCATCACCACTACAAAAAACCATTCTATAAAACCGTAGGTGAAAAGCACCACAAAAAACAGAGCCTGCAAATAGCCATTCACCTTCACGCTGTAAGCATGCCAACCAGCAACCCAAACTCCAAAACGTATTTTTGAAAAGAGCATTTGACCGTAATAAAGTGCTATGTAAATTCCCAGCCACCAGCCATATTCATACAAAATGTACGTGTGATACCAGATCAAACCAGAAAATGCAATGATGTAACTTCCCACATCGGCCCATGAATCCAGCAATACTCCAATTTCACTACCCATATTAAATCGGCGGGCTATGAATCCATCAAGCACATCGGTAATCAGGTTGATCACAAACAAGATCACAAACCACTTCTCGTAACCGGTAAAAATCAGGACCATGATTACCGGGAACATCAGCAACCGGTAAAGCGAAAGAATATTCGGTATGGTCCAGGTGAATTTCATGATTGTGCGATAATCCAAATTGTTTGAATTGCTCCCGCCAAAATAAAACTATCAAAACGATCGAGGAATCCGCCATGACCGGGAATGAGTGTGCTATAGTCCTTGATGCCTGCTCTTCTCTTAACCCAAGACGCGAGTAAATCGCCCACCAATGCGCTTATGATGACTGACATAGCCCATGGAAAAACACTTTCAGTTCCAAAACAAATTGCACTTGTCACAAGCGCTGTGATGGTTCCTCCGAGCAATCCACTTATTGTTTTGTTCGGACTGATCTTAGGAATCAGTTTTTGACCACCAGCGATTTGCCCAATTATTTGAGAAAATCCATCGAAGACTACGACTAGAAAATAGGTACGCACAAGTGTGGGTGATTTGTCGGCTGCCAATAAAACAAAAGCTCCGGATAAAAGGATATACGTAAAAAGTGCGTTGATCAGAAACAACATACCAACTCGCCTTGCTGCAAAAAACATTTCACCCAAACCCACTGTAGCGATGAGTGAAAGGGCGAAGAAACTGAATTGCCTGTGAAAAAATACCGTTTGCAATGTTGTGATAATACCGAGATACACGACGTATTTCACCCAGGATTCCCTGCGTTCTTCACCCGTTTTTCTGGATGCTATGAAGGCGACGCCAATTCCGCCAATGACGAAATAAATTAAGAGTGTATAGATGATGTGCCAGTCCAGTGTCATGCCTGTTCTATGATTCTTACTACACCCGTGCTTCCGTCCATTTCTACAATGTCACCGGTCTTGAGGCGGTCGAGCAG
>JBJXFC010000202.1:0-22766 GCA_046153915.1 Flavobacteriales bacterium | reverse complement strand
GAGCAGTTTCATCAGTCAAACGAATGATTTGAATGAATGTCTCAGATACGTTTTGACAAATGTCATAAGCCGTGTAGTAACGCAAGTATACACCTGCACACTCGCCGCTAGCCAACAGAGTACTGTCAATTACGATGGTGTACTCATTGCAATTATCTGTAGCAATTACAAATATTCCATTGTCGATGTCGAATTCTTCACAAGGAATTTCAATTTCTGGCTCACCAGTAATAACCGGAGCAGTTGTATCTACAATAGTGATGTATTGTGTTGCAGTATTCCAATTGCCACATTCGTCAGTAGCTGTGAATGTGCGGATAATAACAGAATAACAATCACCTGTTTCATAAGGTGCATCAGACTGAGTTACAGTTGCAATTCCACAATTGTCTACTGCAGTTGCATCTGAGGCAGGTACATCCTGATCGCATTCGATTGTGATGTCGCCAGGTACTGATGTGAATACAGGAGCTTCATCGTCATATTGAACGTAAGTAGCCCAGGCTTCAGCAACGTTACCACAGTTGTCTGTTGCAACATAATACACGTTGATAGTATAAGACTGAGGACAGTTACCTGGAATTGTATCCATTGTAGTAACAATATCAACAGACTCATCACAATTGTCAGAAGCACTTGGCTCGTCGAATGTGATACCATCAACACAAGAGAATGAACCACCTTCTGAAACTTCGATTACCGGATTAGTTGTATCAACTACAGTGATAACTGTTGTATCAGTAGAATAATTCTCGCAATAATCCCAAGCTTCCCAGATCCACAAAATAGTGTAGCTGTCAGCACAAGGACCTTCCTGCATTTCAGTATGGAATTCTACGTCTACTTCGTAACCGCAGTTGTCCCAGATTTCTGCACCTTCTGCTCCTGGAGCTTCTGGAACTGAATCACACTGAACGGTTTGGTCTGCTGGTTCGTCGATATTAGCAGGAGTTGTATCCTGAATGTAGATGTATTGCTCACCTGTTACAGTATTTCCGCAATCGTCTGTCGCTGTAAGGTGACGAACAAGGATACCAAGGCATCCGCCGCTACCAAGAACAGTTTCTACAGTTACGGTAACTTCAAGGTCACAGTTGTCTGTAGCCGTTGGAACTGGAACACTTTCAACTTCTGTGCACTCAACCCAAACTTCTACAGGATATTCGTCAAATACTGGAGCAGTTGTATCAACTACCCAGATAGTTTGTGTTCCATAAGTATAATTTCCGCAACCGTCATCAGCTGTGAAATTGCGATAGATTGTATACTCTTGTGGACATTCGCCCTGAACAATTTCTGGCTCACCTTCAGTGATAGATACGTTGCCCTGGCAGTTGTCTGTAGCAGTAGCGTCTAAGTATACAACTTCTTCGTCGCATTCAAATGTAGCATCTGCTGGTACAGTCAATTCAGGTGCAGTTGTATCAACCACAGTGATAGTCTGAATGCAATCAGTTGTATTGTCACACTGATCATCTGCAGTCCATGTGCGACGGATAATTGTTGTGCAGCCATCTTGAATGCTCACTTCACCCATGTAGGTAATAATGATGTCTTCTGGTGCAGCACAATTGTCAGTGGCCATAAGACCTTCGGCAACGGCAGGGATAGTATCTGAACATTGAATTTCAATATCTACCGGACAGTTAACGAAAACTGGTGCAGTGTTGTCATCAACAGTGATAACTTGCTCAACGATGGTAACATTGTTACACTCGTCTACAGCTCTCCAGAAACGTGAAAACTCGTCAAAACACTCAAGTTCTGGCGTGTTTGGAACACATTCTTTATCGGTAGTAACGTCACCATGACCACTGATTGAATTGCTGATACCGTCTTGTACAACGTGACCAGTGTAGTAGAACCAACCAGAAAGACCCATGTTGGCATTTCTGTTGTTGGCACCTTGACCGCACTGGAATCCGAAGTAATAATTCGAAGGCATGTGCGTCATAGAAAGGTGGCTACCAGCATTGTCGCCGGTTCCAACAAGATGTGAAAATCCGCCTACCAATTCATAGTAGGTCCAGAAAGTATGATATGGTGCACCAAGACCTAAATCGTCTTTGAAGCTGCGACCCATTGCGCTCCAATCAGCCCAGTTGCTGCCATCTTCCATCCAGAAGTGAGCAGTCCAACCTTCAGAAGGATTAGAAACGTTCACAACATCTCCCCAAAGGTGAGCTGTTCCGTCGTCATACAAACTCATGTGGGCGGTTCCAGGTACCCAACGGTAGTAATCGTTTGATGCAAGACCTGCACTGGTTAGTCCAGACAACCAGAGTGACCAGTCCAAACCAGGACCGTAGGTCAATGAAAGATCACAGTTCAATGTGTCGCCACCTGTGTGAGATTCGAAACCGTCGTTTTCAGTGATTGTGTTGCAATCCGTTGCAGCACATTCGCCGATTGGCGGAATTTCATCAGCACACTCATAGGTGAGTTCTGATTGAAAATCTGTGAATACAGGACCTTGAGTATCGGTCACTGTAATAAGTTGAGTACATGTCCAGGAACCTTCACCGCCAATAATGGAGATAGTATAGGTTCTAGACACAACTACTGTGCATCCACCGTTGTCGGAAATGGTGTTGTCAGCAACGTCAATTGAATATTGACAATCACTGTCATCCAAAATAATGATACCGCCAACCTGGCTGAAATCATCGAGATTGGTTCCACATTCCACCGTAACATCGGATGGACAGTCATAAGAGGGTTCACAAAGAACCTGGGCATTGGCGGCGCCAATACCCCACAACACAAAAAACAAGCTCAGAAGAGTCGTTTTTACAACAGTTGCATGGCCTGGACTGCGCCAACAACTTCCATCACCCGCTAGAGTGAAAGAGCGTAAGAGTTTACTCATGATTAAGAATAAATTTGGTTAATTAAATAAGTACAATTTGCGGTTAAAGCAAGTCGCAGCAAATGTATATGACTTTTTCTCCAATGAACAAAAAAATATTGAATTATCGAAGTTATTTTTGAACTGATCGACCTCATTTATAAGTTGGTCTGCCAGTCCTTAACTTTATCAACATTCTGATTCAGAGGGTATTTGAATCTCCAAGTGCTTGCCAAGGTTAGACGTCAACCGGGATTCTGGTAGCCTATCTAACTAAAATATAACATTCTGTTAAACCTCATTTATTTGTTTTACAGCCGATTAAAAATTTGATTTCTTTTTTTCTGCAATCTGAGGTTGGGGTTTATGGAATCTGTTTACATTTGCGCCCGCTAAAAAATTGGTGCCATAGCTCAGTTGGTAGAGCAATAGACTGAAAATCTATGTGTCCCCGGTTCGATTCCTGGTGGCACCACTTCACAAAAATGCCGCTCCGTATATTCGGAGCGGCATTTTTAATTTATCCTTTATGCTGCAGTTTGCCGACAACCTCACCGATCTGTCCAGAAAATTGGATAGTGTTCTTCGCGATTCTTCCAGCATTTTTTTACTTACAGACGAAAACGTGAGTGAGAAGTGCCTTCCACAACTTATCGCTGCGTGCCCTTTTCTAGAGAAGGCCGAGGTGATTGAAATTGAATCCGGGGAATCTTCGAAATCAGTTGAAATAGTGCTTCATCTCTGGCAACATCTGCTGGATTGCAATGCTGACCGCAAAAGTGTTCTGATTAACCTGGGAGGAGGTGTTGTAACTGATCTGGGCGGTTTTATTGCATCTACATTTAAGCGCGGTATCCGAACCATTCACATTCCCACATCCTTGCTGGGCATGGTGGATGCCGCTATTGGCGCAAAGACCGGGATAGACTTTGGAGGAATTAAAAATGCCATCGGCACCTTCTATCCTGCGGATGTGCTTGTTTATCCTCAATTTGCTCAAAGTCTTCCAGAACAGGAAGTTACTTCTGGCTTTGGTGAAGTGCTGAAAACAGCCCTCATTACCGATGCTGAATTTTCTGCTCAATTGATGAAGATTAAAAAGATTGCCATTGGAGATTTGATGGAATTTATTCCTACATGCGCCTTTATTAAGGAGGAAATTGTTTCTGAAGATTTACAAGAGTCTGGCAGACGCAAGCTTTTGAATCTGGGTCACACCATCGGCCATGCTCTTGAATCTTCCTGGCTCGAAAGCGGAAATCATAAGCCTCATGGAATTTGCATAGCTCTTGGCATCCTCGCGGAAACGAGAATTGCCGCACAAAAGAATCTCTGTGATGGAAGTCTGGTGGATGAACTTGATGAATTTGTGATCAGGGTATTTGGGCTGCAGAATACTGTGTTGCCAGATATCCGCTCAATCCAAAAGACAATCCACCAGGACAAGAAAAACAGGGCGGGAACTATTTTGATGGTTTTACTTAACAGGCTTGGTCTTGCATCGATCGATATTCCGGCAGACTTTTCGGAAATTGAACTGGCGTGGAGCGATTTACAAAAGCGACTCAACGGGTAAGCACGATATAATCTTTGATCAGCGTTTTCAGAAATTTGATGTGTTCGGTGATTTCCTCCTCAACACCCAGTTTCTTTTTCAAATTTTCCACCAAAACCAAAATGGCTTTTTTGTGCGCTTCATTGCGAAAACGTTGGTAACGATCTACTGTTTGTTTTATCAATAAAATGTCTTCTTCCCTGAAATTGCTTATTCCGGGATAAAGCGGCTCGTAGTTTTGACGTGAATCGATTTTGAGGATTTCGCTAAGCGAGATGAAATTGCGATTTCCGATTTTTACGACGGCAGTATTGCTTGCCACATCTCCCAGTCTTTGCGCAAAATCGGAAGAGGCAGACAGAATGGTAGCAATTACGCCAAAACAGAGGTAAATATCCAGAAGTCTGAATATCCATCGGCTGAGATAATCCGAAAAGCGCGGCGGTCTGCCATCCATTTTTATGACTTTGATACGCAAGGCTTTTTTACCGACTGATTGCCCGTTCATCAGCACTTCAGACCAGAGTGAATAGAACATAATCGGCAAAAGAATCAGGGTGTAGAAGAAAAAAGTTGCAACGGATAAGTCATCCGGATCTGCGATCAGGTTTAGAATCAATCGGAGAATTAAGTATCCCGCGATCATTATAACCAGGTCTATCAGAAATGCAAAAATGCGATCCCGGACTTCTGCGAGTTCGTAAGTGATAGTGACATTTTGTGTTGTTTTGACATCAATTGTCTTCATAATAAAATCACATTACAGGAGTTTCGATTAAATTCGTCGCGCAACAGTTCAACCACTTCGCGGCGGGAAAGATATATGCAGGAAACCGAATTTATTGCCCAGAACAAAGACAAATGGAAAGAATTTGAAGATGTTCTAATGAGTTCCAATCGGGATCCTGAACGCGTAACCGAACTTTTTATTGAAACAACTGATGATCTTTCCTATTCCCGCACCTATTATGCCAACCGTTCTGTGCGTGTTTATCTCAACAATATTGCACAGCAAGCCTATCAGGTAATTTATAAAAACCGAAAGAGAGAACGCGGCGCATTTATGAATTTCTGGATGGCTGAATTGCCCGATGCATTGTGGTATAACCGAAAAGCACTTTATCTGTCTTTCCTGATTTTTATGGCTGGCCTCTCAATTGGAGTAGTTAGCAGTATTTATTATCCCGAATTTATCCGGGTCATTTTGCCGGATTCGTATATTGAACAAACCAAAGAGAATATTTCCAAGGGAGATCCAATGGCGATCTATCAGAGCGATAATGAAATTCCGATGTTCTTTGAAATTGCTTTGAATAATATCACCCTGTCATTTGCTGTTTTTGTAATGGGCCTGCTCTTTGGTGTGGGCACTTTTTACCTTGTCTTTTACAATGCTATCATGGTGGGGGCCTTCGTCTACTTTTTTGTGGAAAGGGGATTGCTGGGCGAAAGTCTTTTGGCCATCATGTTGCATGGAACATTGGAATTGTCTATGATTGTTGTGGCTGGAGCGGCGGGTTTTGCCATGGCCCGTGGATTGTTATTTCCAGGAACGTATTCCCGATCTCAGGCTCTTGCACAATCGGCGAGGATTGGCGGAAAAATCATGATATCCGTTGCCGTATTTCTTGTTTATGCTGCGATTATTGAGTCGTTCTTAACGCGGTATACCAAATCTGGAGATGTGTGGCGAATCGCCATCATTGTTTTATCGGCCGTTATTGTGGTTGGCTACTTTGCTGTTTACCCTGCCAATAGACATAAGCGCGGACTCACCGGACCCGATGCCATGGAAGAAATTCCGAATAGGAGAAATACGGCCTTTCAGCTCAATATCATCAAAACGGCGGGTCGGATTTTTACCGAGTCATTTGATTTGTTTGCGGCAAACTTTAAGTTGATAATGACTCTGGCTCTTACATCCGGATTGGTGTTTGTAATTGGATGTGGTTTGATCACTCATTTTAAATTTCACATGTTTCAGGAATCGCTGTGGTCTCAGGAAACCATTTTTGACATATTGTATCCATGGGATACCTGGAACGCTTATTTGAATTACAGCAAGCACCCTCTTTTGTTTGCCATACTCGTCATCATATTCTCGCTCTATTCACTTTTTTTGTGGCGAGGAATTCAGAAGAAATTCATGGCACAAATGGATATCCGAATGACTGACGTGATCAACAGTCTTTTCCTAAGTGCGGTGCTGGTTTCATTGCTGCTTCTGCCACATGCGTTTACATTTTTGATCATGATTTTTGTTTTTCCATTCATCAATTTATGGATGTATGTTTCTATGATTGAAGGTGAGATATTTGTTGCAACATTGACGCACACTTTTAAACTTCTTAAAGGAAATTACTGGAGAATGATTGGCGTTTTTCTAGGGCCATTCGCTATTCAATGGATTTTCCTTTTTGTTTTGGGGGCACCGGTTTTGGAATACCTGATTGGTTTTGTTACAATGAATATTCCCCGAAATGCATTTCTGGCCGAACAGGCGTATATGATTTTATATACCTTCCTGGTTTTTTTCTTTCCGGCCTGTGTTTTTGGCCTGAACAATTTCAGCACTGCACTTTTTTACCACAGTGCCATGGAAATCAATAGCGCTCAAAATTTGATGTCGCACATTCAACAAATCGGATTTAAAAAACGCGCTTATGGGCTGGAACAGGAGGGCTAGTTTGCGTTACTTTTTTGTGTTCCAACTGATTTGTTTTACACAGATTCAATTCGCCTTTTCTCAAAATGCAGAACAACCTGTTTGGACGGATGAGCAGTGGGAGCAGGCCAAAGGCGGCATGGGTTACGAAGATTTTCCGAAAGAAAAGACTGAAGAAAAAAAGGAAAAGCCACCACAAGATCCTATAGATCCCGGTGATTTTGAAACGCAGGAGGATATAGAGTCAAGTTGGAGTTTGGGCACTATTTTTTCGTCTTCAATGGCCAAGTTTATTGGAATCATGCTACTTCTTGTTATCCTGATTGTTGTGGTCTATTTTTTCATGCAGGGAACAAAATCCAACAAAGATTCTAAAGTCCAATTGGCATTTGACGCTATGCCCGATGTTTTGGAAGATTTGCCTGAAGAGACCGATCTGGAGCGTTTCCTTCGCATGAGTCTTGAAGCAGGAGATTATAAAACGGCCATCAGGATTCTGTATATAATGATAATACAGCGGATGCATGAGCGCAATTGGATTATCTGGAAAAAGGACAAGACGAACCGCGATTACCTGAATGAAGTGAGGTCCAGGAAATCTTATGGCCAATTCAGAGACATAACATTGGTCTACGAAATTGTCTGGTATGGTGATAACGAAATTTCGGGCACAGAATTTCACGCGTTGAAATCGCTTTTTGATACGTATAAGGGTTCAGTTAATGACGGCACAGATGCGTAAAACCAGAATCCTGATAGCTTCAATTGTTTTGGCAATCCTTGCTACTATTCTGCTTTTGATCCTCAACCATAAAAAGCAATGGAGTTGGATCGAAAACTACAAACCTACTTCTGAAGAACCTTATGGAACGGCAGTTTTGTATCGTTTGATGAAGTCCGTGCGCAATTCGCAGGAGTTCATCATGCTTCAGGATACCACCTACAAAGAACTTCCTGCTGATCCCACACAGGAAGTTGATAACTACATTTACATAGGGCAAGAATATTTCGCCAATCTGGAAGATACCAGGCAGATTTTTGATTTCGTAGAATCCGGTAACAACGCATACATTTTTTGTTCAAGACCTTCGAATTACGTCGCTGATAGTATTTTGAAACTACCTGGAGAAGAAATAGATCCGTTTGAGATTTATCAGCAAATGATAGAGGAGGAGGGATATTATGACGAGGATAATATGGTTCCAACACCTGAAAATCCTGAAGTCGTAAAGAAATTTTATGGTATAACAGATTCTACCATCAATCTCAAATTAAAAGACTCTCTTGGCCACGCAATTCCTGAACCGGCAATAGTGAGAATGCAAGATTTTGAAGTCTACCGGAGTTATTGGAAATTCTACAACGACAACCTGATTACCCAGGAAGGAAACAAAGTTGATTACCTTGGTTATTTTGACGAAGAATATCCAAATTTTGTGCGATGCCAATATGGCAAAGGGCATTTTTATTTTCATTCGACACCGCTTGTATTCACCAATTATTATATGTTGAATGACACATCCATGAACTATTGCAGATCTGTTTTAAGCAGCATGGGATATGGAAAAGTATTTTGGGATGAAGACAACAGAGAATTTGATATTGTGAACAATCCTCAGGCTGAGGATGAAGAAAACGATCCTACAAAACCACAGGAGGGTCCAATGGAGTTTATTTTGTCGGAACCTTCTCTGCGCTGGGCCTGGTATATTCTGCTGACAGGCAGTATACTTTATCTGGTGTTTGGTGCAAGACGCAAACAGAAAATAATACCACTGGCCGACAACATGGAAAATACATCGATGGAATATACCGAGGTTATTTCGCAGATGTTTATGAATCAAAGTGACCATAAAAAACTTGTCTCGATGAAAATGGATCTTTTCCGCGCTTTTCTCAGAGACAGGTTCAATATTAAATTGCCTTTGCGTTTTCAGGATGAAGACGATAAATTGTATATGCACATCAGCCAGAAATGCAAGGTGCCAGAAGACCTTGTTATTTCTATTTTCGAACAGAATAAATACCTTTCCTCAGTGGTGG
This sequence comes from Flavobacteriales bacterium, assembly GCA_046153915.1. Taxonomy (GTDB): domain Bacteria; phylum Bacteroidota; class Bacteroidia; order Flavobacteriales_D; family Sanyastnellaceae; genus JANNVZ01. Next base: position 13,655 of record JBJXFC010000202.1, on the reverse strand, counting down.
TTGTGGAAACCCCGGAAATGTTGAAATTTCACCAGAAACTCGAACGATTTTACGAAACTTGCAAATAGCTTTAACTCATGAATGATTCAAATCTACCAGGCTCAGAAAGCCAACCGCAAAATCCCAATCAACACCCCGAACAAAATGCGGAACAAGCGCCTGCAAGCAATGGCGGGTTAAATGAAGTACCTGCTGCAGTTCACAGGCCAGAGTCGCCAGTCATTAATCTGGATAAAAATAAGAATGTAGATGTTGATGCTCTCTTTCACGCCGTGGAAAAGATCAAAACAGAACTTGCCAAAGTTATCGTAGGCCAGGACAACACCATCGAATTACTCATGGCAGGAGTACTAGTAGGCGGTCACGTGTTATTGGAAGGATTGCCGGGAATCGCAAAAACCCTGACAGCAAAAATGCTCGCCAGAACCATTCATTCCGGTTTTTCTCGCATTCAATTCACCCCGGATTTGATGCCAACCGACGTAACCGGCACGAGTGTATTTAATCTCAAAGAGAGCAATTTTTACTTCAAAAAGGGCCCGATTTTCTCAAATATTATTCTCATCGACGAAATAAACAGAGCTCCGGCCAAAACCCAGGCCTCATTGATGGAAGTGATGGAGGAAAAACAAATCACTTTTGATGGTGAAACCTTTCAGATGGGATTTCCATTCTTTGTTATTGCAACACAAAATCCGGTAGAGCAGGAGGGCACATATTCGCTTCCGGAGGCTCAACTCGATCGTTTTATTTTCCGCATAAAACAAGGTTATCCTTCACTCGAAGAAGAACAGAAAATTCTCACGAGATTTCAATCTGATTTTGACATCAAACAAACAAGTGAAGTAAACAAAGTGGTAGACACTCAGGAGCTGAAGTCATTCAGAGAAATGATTGAAAAGGTGCAGATACGCCCCGAATTGCTCAACTACATTGCTGCTGTGGTTCACAACACGCGCAACAATGGCGACCTGTTTATGGGTGCATCACCACGTGCGTCTCTGGCTATGATGAAAACCTCTAAAGCCATCGCGGCAATCAGAGGAAGATCTTTTGTTACTCCAGACGATATTAAAGCAGTTGCTGGCCCAGTCTTAAATCACCGGATAATTTTGAGCCACGAGCGTGAAATGGAAGGGCATACTGTTGAAGAAATTATAGACGACATCTTGCGCAAAGTAGAAGTTCCGAGATAATACGAATCGATTTAAATACATACCAACTATTTCACAACCTTCGGGCATATCAACTTTTGCGAGTATGAACCTCCGACCACGATTCTTTGTGGCCGTGGCTTGTGTAGCCTTTCTCTTTGCCATTTCCTTTAAATTTGAATTCATGCGGGTGCTCGCAGAGTTTTCTTTGATTGCTTTGGTTGTTTTATTGGCGGTAGATGTGTTGATGCTTTATGCACAGGGAAAACTTCTTCACGCTGTTCGTGAACTCCCCAAACTCCTTTCCCTCGGCGATGAGAATGCAGTGAAATTGAAAATTCAATCGAGCGCGTCTTTTGAACTGGAATGCGAATTTTATGATGAGCTACCCTATCAGTTTCAGGAGAGGAATTTTAAGCAACAACGCGTTTTTTTGGCTGGAGGTGAAGAAGAGATTCAATACATAGTGCGCCCAACAAGCCGGGGAGAATACCATTTCGGACACCTCAACGCCATTGTTTCAACAAGAATAGGATTTTGTGGGCGCAGAATGTTGCTTGCAATGCCTCAGATGGTGCCGGTTTACCCAAGTGTTATTCAAATGAAGAAATACGAATTGCTTGCGTTTTCGCGCATAAGTAATTTTGAAGGTATAAAACACATTCGAAGAATTGGACATAGTTATGAGTTTGAAAAAATTCGCAATTATGTAGAAGGGGATGACATCCGCAGCATCAATTGGAAAGCGACAAGCCGCAAGCACAGTTTGATGGTCAATCAATATGAAGATGAAAGATCTCAGCAGGTGTATATGGTTATCGATAAGAGCCGCAGTATGCATATGCCTTTCAATGGACTCAGTTTGCTCGATTATTCCATTAACACCAGTTTGGTTTTGGCAAATATTGCGCTCAAGAAGTATGATAAGACGGGGTTGATCACTTTTTCACACCGCGTTGGAACAACCTTGCCAGCAGAGCGAAGTGAATTACAATTGAAAAAAATTCTCCAGTCACTTTACCATGAAAAACCGCAGGCATTTGAAGCCAATTATGATTTGCTTTATCGTGGAGTCAAAAATGTGATACATGGACGAAGCCTGATTTTTCTCTATCTCAATTTTGAAAGTGGATATGCCATGGAACGCGCTCTGCCAGTTCTTCAGCGAATCAATAGACAACATCTACTTGTTGTGATGATTTTTGAGAATACGGAACTACTAAAATTCTCTAAAGAAAGGCCAGACTTTATAAGCGATATCTATGCGCAAACCATAGCCCAGAAGTTATTGAACGACAAGAAACAAATTGTCTCCAAGCTTAGAAAGTACGGCATTCAGACCATACTGAGCAAGCCAGAAGAGTTATCTGTAGACACGGTAAATAAATACCTCGAACTGAAAGCACGCGGATTGATCTAACCGATTTAAAACCTTTTGGCGGATTATTGCATTTATTTGCAAGTACAAACTTCATCTCGCTAGTACTTTTTCGCCATGAATACATTTCGCAAAGATCTTGGATTGGGAATATCGACATGGTTTAAGGCATGGAAGTTTGTCTTTGATCACAACCTCCTGCATTATTTTCTATATCCCATTGCTGCTTCTATCCTGATGGGCATGGGTGCTGTTGTGCTCATTAAGAAAGGTGTAGATTCTGTCGAAACCTGGGTATCTCCTCATCTCGAATATACCCCTCTCGGAGATGGCGGATTTTGGTCAAAAATTCTGGAGTTTTTGAGCGATATAAGAGGGTATGCAATAGCTCTGGCGCTTTGGATCGTTTTTTTATACATCTACAGGAAAGCACAGAAGTATTTGTTGCTCGCAATAATGTCGCCCATGATGGCTTTGCTCAGCGAGCGCACAGACGAAATTTTGACTGGACAGGTCTATCCTTTTGATGGGCAACAATTCGTTCGTGATGTTCTGCGCGGCGTTTTACTTGCGTTTAGGAATTTTTTCCTTGAAACAATGATAGGTATTGTCATTTGGATTGTTTCAATCGTGTTGACCTATTTTACCGGAGGTATTGGTGTTGTGCTCTTACCGGTAACACTGGTTGCTAGCTTCATAGTAAGCGCTTATTTCTATGGTTTTGCAACAATGGATTATACCAATGAAAGAAAGAGAAGAAGCATTGGCGAGAGCATCAAATACATTCGGGCCCGAAGAGGAATTGCGCTTGGTAACGGAGGCGTATTTTATGGAATTATGCTGTTGCCGATTATTGGGCCAACCATCGCTATGGTAACCTGCACTGTTGCAGCCACACTTGCAATGCACGAAACGGATAAAGAAAACAGGTAGGAAAGGAAATCTTATCTAACCAGCAATTTCTGGCTTGTTGAAGTAGTGTCCTGGTAGATGGTAATGACATACAATCCCTCAGGTAGTGATTTAATATCCAACGTTGGCACAATTGGATTGCTTATCAGGACAATTCTCCCCTGTGCATCTCTAATTTCAATTTGTGTGATTTGATTCTCACTTCTGTTTTGTATGTAAATCCATTCCTGTGCCGGATTTGGGAAGAAGAATATTACATTTTCCTCCTCCTTATCATTTCCCTGCGGGATAATAGGATAGATGCCTTCGATTCTATCGCCCTCAATTGACAATGGATTCAGAAATTCTTCGAAATTATTCCAGGTGGATTTGATACTCGCAAAATATTCACTGCCCTCTTCTTCACAATTTCCTGAGCCACCAACGTAGATGCCGATAAGATTCATATCCATGTCGAAGACCGGACTTCCGATTGAACCTTTGAAGGTTTGACCAAACGACCAATCGGGAAATTCATAAACAGTTTTGTTCTTCCATTCAATGGCCTGCACAGAACCAGCGTATTCTGAAATTGACTGCGGTAGTCCAAAGGAATTTTGAATGCAGGAAATCACTTGCTGGCTTTCATCCAGACCATTGATATTCCAGCCACTGTAATAGGCTGTCCAGTTTTTATCAGGATTACTACGCAGTCTGAGCAACGTGACGCCATGTGCATTGTCCGTTTCCAGCAATTGCGCGCCGCAAATCGCTCGGCTCCAGCATATACTATTGTCGTTGTAACATCCTGTGCCGGTAACATCGAAAAGAAATACCCAACTGATAGGCAAACCCATCATGGCTGATTGCGCCGTAACGACATACGGTGTTCCGTCATTTGAACTGTTATTGATCAGGGTGGCAGTTGCAATGCGCTGACCATTGTCTACGATCATCATGAGCACAGAGGAAGAAGCGTCGAGTAAATTATTGTTTACCGGACTAATTTCCAACTCCTGCATACAGGGAAACTCGTTTTGTATTGTGGGGTCTTTAAGGTTGCGGTATCCGTGAGCGACAGAAGCAATGTTGAATTCACCATCCCCGCGATAAGCATAAGGTTCATAATATTCAATAATGATCTTTGAACCAGTCACAGGTGGCAATGTCATTGTTTGATCGAGACGGTTGTCGCGATGTGTTAGGGGGCCGAGGTAATCGGTGTGATTGTCAGAGTAAACAAAGAGTTTAGCGCCTTCAGGCAGGTGGAAATTCGAAAATGTTATGCCAAGCGAATAAGCTTCGGTACTCTCAATACCCAACATCCAAATTCTATCTCCATTGTGAAGGTTGGTCCATTTACCACTGTTTGATTCGTTGAATTGTGTGGGAATTGAAGTCGCATATCGCATTGGCAGTGACTTGTCTTCAGAAGTCCAGGAATCTTCCTCAAGAAGGGCGTCGAGGTCAATACCAGGCAGTTGATTCCAAATTGAACTCAGCGAAACCTGTTGTTCTATATTCCAGGAAATAGGTTCTCCTCCGCGGTCGATCTGACTGAAAACTGCAACAGTCATCAGCATAAAACCAGATAATATTAGACTTGATTTAGTCAAAGAGGATTCAAGGTTTTAGTTTAGATCACTTTTACAGACCTAAAGTTGCTAGCTAAGGTAGCAATTATTTTACATAAATGATTTTTCGGCCCTTTTTTTTTTGAACAGGCCACATTTTGACGGATTGAAGCGTCTATATTTAACACTTTGAATATCAGATATTATGAAAAAAATAGCCTCCTTTTTGTTCTTTTTGGGTTCACTTATTACAAGTGCACAGAATTGTGTCGATTCGACTCTTATCGATCCCGAAATGATTTGTACAATGATTTATGATCCCGTTTGTGGATGCAATGGTGTGACTTATTCCAATGAATGTGTGGCCACCTATCAGGGTGGAGTTACAAGTTATACGTCTGGCGAGTGTGGCTCCATTGAGTGCATTGATTTGGGAGGTATTGATTTTGGGATGTGTGATATGGTCCTGGGAATTGCGCTTATCAATGGCAGTTGTGTGAGCGTGAGTGGATGCGGTTGGGTGGTAAATGAAGTGGATTATTCACCTTATTTCTATCAGAATATAGAAGATTGTGAGATTGGTTGCGATGTGGGAGGAGGTGACTCTTGCATCAATCAATGGCAAATTGAACAGGGATTTACAGTGGATTGTTTCGATCTGTATGATCCGGTTTGTGGATGCAATGGAGTATCTTATTCGAATGCATGTGAAGCTTATTTTTATGGCGGTGTGGCTACCTATGGCCTGGGGCATTGCGATAGCTTGCCAGACAATTGCCAGGTGATTCCATCTTATGTGGACTTTGGTGATTGTGAGATGCCACTGGGATACGCACGTCAAGAAGGATTGATGTGTGAGTTTATTTCTGGGTGCGGTTACATTGGGAATAATGGCTACGACTATTCCGATTTCTTTTTTGAAAGTGAATATGCATGCAATAATTTTTGTATTGGAAATGTGGTTATAGACTGCATTGACTCAACGATGATTAATCCGGGCATCCTTTGTCCTGCCATCTATGATCCGGTTTGTGGCTGTGATTCTGTAACCTACGAAAATTCTTGTGAAGCGATGTATCACAATGGAGTGGCGTTCTTTACACCTGGGGCTTGCCCAACGAATGGTATTTCAGACATTAAGAATGGCGCGCTCAAACTATTTCCAAATCCTGCAACGGATGAATTGTGGATTGAAGCGAAAGGAAATAGTATTAGTCAGATTGCGTTACAAGACATCCATGGTAAACTTGTTTTGACGACGTCAATTCAGGCCGGAAATAGAATTCGATTGGATCTACAAAATGTTGAACCTGGTATGTATCTGGTAATGGCAACCCATGTGGATGGATCTATGTCTTGCAACCGTTTTGTTGTTGAATGATGTAATATGAAATGATAAAAATGAAAAACCCGCAGCGATGCGGGCTTTTTTTATTTTGAAAATTTTTGATCAGACTTTTACAGCAGCAAATTCAAACAATTTTTGGAACATCGCCTTCATTCGCTTTTCATGCACTTTGGGTGAGCCCGTGGCTGGTGAAGCTGATGCCGGTAATGACACCACTTCCAAATTTAAATCGCGGAGCATACGCATCATATAACTCCATGCACCCATATTTTCTGGTTCTTCCTGGGCCCAAACAAAATGAGTTGCTTTATTATATTTCGCAATTATTTTCCGAATCTGCTTTTCCGGTAGTGGATACATCTGCTCAATCCGCACGATGGCCATATTCTCTCCCGTTTGCAGTTTTTCTTTCTGCTCCAGAATTTCATAGTAAACTTTGCCGCTGCAAAAAACTATTGTATTTACTTCGGCTGCTTTTATTGAAGCATCGTCAATTACTTCATTGAATCGGCCCTGTGCCATCTCTTCAATTCCAGATACGGCTTTGGCATAACGCAGCAGTTTTTTCGGAGTAAAAACAATCAATGGTTTGCGATAGGCACTTACCAACTGGCGACGCAAGAGGTGAAAAAAATTGGCTGGTGTCGTGCAATTGCAAACCTGCATGTTTTCTTCTGCACACAATTGCAAAAACCTTTCTAAACGGCCGCTGCTATGCTCACTGCCCTGGCCTTCGTATCCGTGTGGTAACAGCATGGTGATGCCATTCATGGTGCGCCATTTATCTTCTGCTGCGCTGATAAACTGATCAATTACAATCTGTGCACCATTGTTGAAATCACCAAATTGGGCTTCCCATACGGTCAATCCATTGGGTGTGCCAAATGCATATCCATAATCAAACCCGAGAACACCATACTCCGACAACAATGAGTTGTAAATGCTGAGTTTCGATTGTTTATCGCTGATCATATTCAGCGGAATAAACTCCTTTTCGTTGTCTTCGTCGGTTTTTACAACGGCATGGCGGTGCGAAAAAGTTCCTCTTTCCACGTCCTGGCCGCTAATGCGAACAGGAAATCCCTCTGTAAGCAGCGACGCGTAGGCAAGCAATTCACCCATCGCCCAATCGAGTTTGTTGTCCTCAATCATTTTTAATCTATCCGCAAAAACTTTGGCGGTCTTCGGAATAAACTTTTCCGATGCCGGAAGTGTGCTAATTTTTTTTGCCAGCTCAACGAGTTTCTTTTTGTCATAACCTGTATCAGGCGATTGCTCGAAATCCTGGAGTGTGGCTGTGCGCACATTTTTCCAGGTATCTTCCAGAAAGTGCATCACTTTGGCCTTTGTCTTTGTTCGCGACAATTCATACTTGCTGTCGAGGAGGCTTTCAAAATTGGATTTGAAACTTGCCCCATAAGCTTCATCAACTACTTTTTCGTTGATCAGTTGTTCAAGATAAATTTCGCGCAATGATGGATGTGAAGCAATCATTTTATACAACGACGGTTGAGTGAATTTGGGCTCATCGCCTTCGTTGTGTCCGTATTTCCGATATCCCAGCAGATCTACAAATACATCCATCTTAAATTTCATGCGGTATTCCAGCGCAATCTTCATAGTGCGAATTACCGCTTCCACATCATCTGCATTGACGTGAAATACCGGGCACAACGTTGTCTTTGCAACGTCAGTGCAATAGGTAGATGATCTTCCATCCAGGTAATTGGTAGTAAAGCCAACCTGGTTATTTGTTACAATGTGAATGGTGCCACCCGCGCGGTAACCATCCAACAATGCCATTTGCACAACTTCATACACAATACCTTGTCCTGCAATTGCGGCATCGCCATGCACAAGTATCGGCACAACCGCATCTTCACTTTTGAGGTAATTGTCAATTTTCGCACGAGTCAATCCTTCTACAACAGGATTTACCGCCTCCAGATGCGATGGGTTTGGACATAACGTAAGATGCACTTTATTGCCATTGGCGGTGGTTACATCCGTGCTGTATCCATAGTGGTATTTTACATCGCCGTCAAATGAATCATCGAGATCAAATTCGACACCATCAAATTCTGCAAATATTTCCTCCTGTGGTTTTCCCAATATGTTAGTGAGCACATTGAGGCGACCACGGTGGGCCATTCCAATAACGAACTCCTTAACATTCATCATACCACCTGTTCGAACGATATAGTCCATCGCCGGAACAAGAGCTTCACAACCTTCTACACTAAAGCGTTTCTGGCCTACAAACTTGCGGTGGATGTATTGCTCGAAGAGTGATGCTTTGCTCACCATTTCGAGAATCTGCACTTTGTCTTCTTTGCTGAAATCAGGTTTATGCACTGCCTCTAGGCGCTCTCTTAGCCAGGATACGCGCTCGGGGTCGCGCACATACATGTATTCGACACCAATGTGATCGCAATAGCAGTTTTGCAAATGCGTGAGTATGGACCTCAAAGTTGCATCGCCAAGACCGATTTCTGTGCCTGCATGGAATATCGTATCCAGGTCGGCATCACTTAACCCAAAATTGGCAATGTCGAGTGATGGTGTATGCTTGCGACGTTCGCGAACAGGATTAGTTTTGGTAAACAAATGACCGCGCTGGCGGTAGCCATTGATCAGATTGATCACTTTCAGCTCTTTGTTGACCTGTGCACCTGATTGTCCTGAATTCGCTTCATTGCTCACGAATTCAGTTCTTTGAAACTCAAATCCTTCAAAAAAACGTTGCCACGAAATATCGACAGATTGTGGATCTTTTTGGTATAGATTGTATAGCGCTTCGATAGACGAAGGGTCGCTGTTGCTTAAATAGGAATGATTCGCCATTCTTTACATCCTTGGGTTTGAGATGCGAAAGTACGTCTGGAAACTCATAAAGTTCCACAGAAATCATACTAAGTTAACGAACAGTTTCGGTTTACTTTTCCTTATTCTTCGCTTACCGTCCCCTTCTTTGGGTAATTGAACAACGAGCTTGTAATTATCGGAATCAGGAATATGGCCACAGTTAGGATGGAAATACCGATATCGGCCCCATGGCTTGTCATGAATTTGCTGATGCTGCTATCTGGATAGAAGTGTTCGAAGAGTGAGAACAAAAGTTTCAATCCCAATACAGCAATAACGACAAACGCTGCCGTTTCCAGAAATCTGAATTTCTCCATGAGTTTTACAAAGGCCTGGGCTACGAAACGCATTGCCAGAATACCGATAAATACACCAATCCAGATCAAAATGAGGTTGTCGCTGAAAGCAACGGCGGCAAATACATTGTCAATCGAAAATGCAAGGTCCATCAATTCAACCAAAGCAACAGTAGCCCAGAACTGGCCCATCCAACCAATGGTAGCTTTGTACAACCAATGACTGTTTTTATCCAATGTATCATCGCTTTCATCTTTGGTGGATTTTGATTTGAAATAATCAAATACCAGATAGAGCAAATAGAGGCCACCGAGTGGTTTTAACCACCATATCTGGATGAGATAAGCGGCGAAAACCAAACAAATACCACGAAATACATAGGCTCCGATAATTCCATATCGCAAGGCTTTCGCGCGTTGTTCTTTGGGAAGATCCATTACCATCGTGGCAAGCACTGCGGCATTATCTACTGAAAGCAAACTTTCGATAATAATCAGATTTCCAATAATCGCAAGAGAAGGAAGCGGATTATCAATGATTTGCTGAATTAATTCTTGCATAAGACTAAGTGGTTGATTAATTATTTACGAGTTGGACAATAATAAGTCGTCCGCCATCATCCGGCGAAAGTAATATTTGTTTGCCATCAGTTAGTTCTACAAATTCACCAATACCAATATCTTTTGACTCGGTTACATCCTTCATTTTGGGCATTTGTTGGTTGATAAGCAACCATTTGCCATTCTGAAGCACAAAATATCCAACAGGCTTTTTTTGTTCGGCTGTAAGGCGTTCATTGGGTGTGATGGTGCGGTCCATGTGCCAACTGTAGATATACTGATTGGAATAGACCATAATGCGGTGCTTTTCTTCCACCCATTTGCCAGCAGAGCGCTGAAAGTAGAGATTCAGAACAGGAAGCTGCCCTTTGTAAGCGGTTCCGCAAAATGGACATTTGGGTGAGGTCGTATTGTTAAAGACAAACCATTTCTGATCACACGAAGGATTCTGGCATGGCTGCATCAGATCCACGGTTTTAATCAGTGCTTGTTCCCATTCATCTGCAAGTGGACGTTTAGATGGGTTGTGCAAGCCTTCGATAAATGCTTTGTCAAACAATTCTTTGAGATACGGGCCACAAACAGTGTATGGAATTTTATCTACATCAGCCCAAGGCAAATGAGTTGGTTTTACTTGTTTGAGTTTTGGTCGGTTTGAAAGATCAGTGGGGTGCTCCACAAACAAGGCTTTGTTGCCCATTGATAACTCTTCGTCTTTGTCACTGTCCGTTATATCATTCACTTTTCCACCGCGCAGCGGATGGCGGTAGAGCAGGTACATGTATATCATAACGGCCAATGCATGACGGTCTGTGGCAATGCTTGGCAATTTGCGGTTGGGATCCGTTTTGGCCAGACTCCTTGTAGCCAGCACTTCGGGAGCAATAAAATCAGGGGTGCCAATTACATCCGGTGGAAATTTGCCGGGAACAACCAATCCGTCAATATCAATAATTGCGGCATTGCCAGTGCTTGGATCTATCAAAACGTTTTTGTAAGACAAATCAGAATGCGCAAGTCCTGCTGCGTGCATTCTTCTTACAGCTCGTGCAATGCGAATACAAACGAGAACATACTTGAACCAATCGCCCAGTTCAGATTTATCGAGATGCAATTTAAAATTCGGATTGCGAAATTGTGCGGCGGCAAACCATTTGCCTTCTTTTTCTTTTCCAGAAATATTGGCTATGGCACTGGCCGCACGATTGTATCCAACTTTGAAGAAAAAATGTCCGGGATAAGTGGGTGCAACAATGCCAATTTTTCCGCCATACTCAACAACTTTCGTTGGCCAGCAATACAAGTCCTTCCAATAGTCGCCACCTGCCTGCGAAAAAATGCGCTCACGCATTCTCCCTGTTATCTCCAACAGTCGATCACGAAGTCCCGAGTATTCTGCAGGTGTCAATTTGTCTCTGAAAAATGCTACCACATACGATTTATCCGGACTGAAATACACGTCCTTTAATCCGCCCTGCATGGGACTGCCATTGTCCACAAACTGGACTTCACTTTGGTCGTGTGCTTTTAAGCGGATAATATTGCTCATATGCGATTGGTGACTTTAATATCGTAAAAAAATGGAAAGGGTAATTGGTCTTTCAAAGAGATTAAATTACAACCGCTATGGTGCGATCATCGTGGTTTCCCGGAGACCAGAAGTCCATCCAGGTCAACAATTGTTTTTCGATTTCTTCATTGCCTGCTTCAAAATCTACAACGGCCATGTCGGCATTGTTACCCGCAAGATCAGCAAAAAGTTCGTTCCATTTTTCAGCTCTTCCCAGATTGGCATCTGTCTGGAATTTAGGGTCGGTAATTCCATCCGTCATCAATACAAGAGATGTGAATTCTGGTACAATTTGAAATTTCACACGTGAAATATAGTTGCCATTCTCAAATAACGTTGGGTCTGTAAGAAATCTTGTTTGGCCAGCAAATTCGCCTCCATCAGGTACTCCTGGTATAGTTAGATCGCCTGTGTTTTTGTTGTAAATCCCAATACCGCCATCTCCTATCCAGAATGCAATCACGGCATATCCGAAATCGTATTTTTTGAATATGGTAAAAAGCAATGTTGTAGAGAAATCTTTTAAAGCCGCACCTTTTTCACGGGCAAATGTTTCAATGGCTTTAAACGCTTCATGCGGAGCCGGAATAAAATGCGCATTGAGGACATCTCTCAATTTTAGTTTGTCTTCGTCAGATTTGCTTGCATGCAATTGCGTTATTGCATCATCAATAGCCGCATTGTTTTCGGCATTGAGATGGGCGCTGAAAAATTCTTTGAGCACGTTACATGCAATCAATGAACCTTTTCTCGAAAATTTGGCACTTCCTGCACCATCGGCAACTGCCACCAAAGCCCAATTATTTTCCGGATAGTGGGCAATTACAAAATCATCGTCGCGGAATTTTGCTTCGTGCGCATGACTTCTGCCTCTCACAGATGCAACTACAACTTTGCGGTTTTCGTACGTTAAAGAATCGCTGGCAGAATCTTCCTTCCAGTATGGATCATCTTTCTTTGAATCCAGATTTTTCCAAAGTGATTTGGGGTCCGGATTGATAACCAATGTGATTTTTTTTACGTTGTAAGATGCTTCATCTTCTGCAATTTTGAATTTCATGGAGATATTAAATTCTCCTTTGTCAAGCGGAATTCCTTGCAGCTCTTTTGTTTCTGCGTTGTATGTGAGTCCGCTTTCTACCGGTATATCAATAGCGCAATCTACCATCGCGGTGTAAGGTGCCTGTGTGAAATCAAATTTGTATTTATAAGGCTTGCCTACCATGCCATTGGCTGGTGCCAGATGCGCTGTAAGTATGTCTTCACGTTTGCTGCTTTTGTTCCACATATCCATGATTTTTTCGATGGTAAATTCAATTTCTTTATACAAAACACCAATTTCTTCAGAGCTGGTAAAGCTTTCAAATAATTTTTCCTGCCTGGGTTCAAGCTCGATTTTACGCTGCTGAAGTAAGGCTTTGAAATATTGTTTTGGTATACCCATGTATCTTATCCTTGTGCTCTACCTACATCCATCCCACCTTCTCCGGCGCCATATCTGCCCTGACTTCCGCACCAAGGGCACGTGCATGCTCCTTCACCTGCAATGCAATGAATTTTGTGGCACATCCCACACATAGCAAAAGAATAGGGATTTGCACAACATGGGCAGGTTGGGAACCCTTCCAGTTCTTCGGTATTGATGGTTTCATTGATTGCACTTCCTTCACTCAACTGAAAATAGGATTCAGCAATCGGATAGGCTCCGCGAAATTTATATTTCAGTGTTCCCAGTTGCAATCCGTCAAAATCGCTGTTGGAAATCATGCGCTGGTATTTGAGAAGATACGGCCGTTTGTTGTCAGAACATCTGCCGGCAATAACTACAAAATTGGGATCGGCGTATTGTTTCACTTTCGTGTTTTCATTCACCTTTTCCATTAAATCATCATTCAACTTGGCCAATTCGAAACCTGTTGAGCCACTGTCGACACTTAAGCTGCTCATGGCAATGGATGCTGTTACCCATTCAAAGAATTTTTTGTAATCAGCAACGGACGAATTTTTAAAGAGAAAAA
>JBJXFC010000118.1:0-5600 GCA_046153915.1 Flavobacteriales bacterium | reverse complement strand
TGCAGCAGGACACAAAACGCTTGTGCCGGAGTTGATAGCAGAATTAAAAAAACTTGGAAGAGAAGATATTCTCGTTGTTGCTGGCGGCGTTATTCCTGAGCAGGACTATGATTTTCTATACAATGCAGGTTGTTTTGGGATCTTTGGTCCAGGTACAAAAATCCCATTGGCTGCGTTGGATATTCTGGATATTCTGATCAAGGGTTACTCTTAAAATGGTAGACCAATTGAAAGCATGTTTATCAATTTACTCAAGAATGAAAATAAAAAATCTCTTCAAAGCGCTCTTATTTACAATTGGCCTATCTCTTAATTCTCAGGCTCAAATCGCTGTTTCCAAAATTCTTGTTTTGCCACAGAGTGAATTGAATCAGGAACTCTGGTTTAAACTAAACGAACCGTCATTCCCGGAGACAACGGATACAGTAAGGACCAGAAAGAATATAATTGATTTTATCCGTCAGACTTATGCTGATGGCAGCACCATTATTTCAGATTATCACAAGAATGGCGAACTGATGAAAGTGAGTTATATGTCAAAAGAAGACCTTATCGAAGTGAATTACAAGGAGGGAAAAATGAATTTTATTCTTCCAAAAAAATGGGGTGTCGCGGATTCGACTTCCATGCGCTACGACTATGTATGGCACGGTCAGATTGTGACTCTGCAGAATGAAAAGATCAAAGAAGTTTGGGAATATAAAATGGGCAAAATGCAATCTGTGAGTTCGTATTCCGATGGCAGGTTAATCGAAAAAAAGGTTTTTATGAATGGCTACAAAGATTACATGCGCATGGAATATTTCGACAATGGCAAAGTTTTGAGTTCAGTGCGATTTGTAAAAAACAAAGTGAGCGGCAAAGCCCATTATTATTTCAAGGATGGCGAACCTCTTGCTGAATTGGATTTTTTGAATGGAAAACTGGACAAAGGCAAAATTTATAAATCGCCTTCGGATACAGAAGGAACGATTATCACAAAACAGGATCCCGACGCAATGTGGTATCATTGTGCCCCGGATGGCAGCTTTTGCTGTGAATGCCATACGCGCAAAGGCATTGTGAAATGCAAACCGATCAAACAAAAACAATAATGAAATGCGAAAAAAAATTGTAGCAGGAAACTGGAAGATGAATAAGACCATCACCGAGGCGGTGGAATTGGCCATGAATCTGCATGAATATGCTCATACCTTTCCAAAGGATGTTGAAGTAATTCTGGCTCCACCGGCGCTTTTCCTCGCAAATCTCGAAATGCTCAAACATCCTTCTTACAAACTTTCTGCGCAAAATTGCAGTCATCATGACTACGGTGCTTTTACGGGAGAAACGAGTCCGGCTATGCTGGCTGATATGAATATTCCATACTGTATTGTTGGTCACAGCGAGCGTCGTCAATATTTCCATGAGACGCATGAAGTCATCATGAAAAAAGTGGATGCGTGTTTGCGCAATAAACTCATCCCTATTTTTTGCTGTGGCGAAGTTTTGGAAGAACGCAATGCCAACAAGCATTTTGTAACAGTATTGCATCAATTGCAAGAATCACTTTTCCATTTGGATACACATCAAATCAGGGAAGTTGTTGTTGCCTACGAACCTGTTTGGGCTATAGGCACAGGCGTTACTGCGTCCAATGAACAAGCACAAGAAATGCATGCTTTTATTCGTGAATCACTAGCCAATCATTTTGGAGCGCCCACAGCAGAGGAAATTTCGATTTTGTATGGAGGCAGTGTAAATGCTATAAACAGTGCAGATCTATTTGCATGTCCGGATGTAGACGGCGGACTCGTGGGTGGAGCTTCACTTAAAGCCAAAGATTTTGCCACCATAATTGCTTCGGCTAAATGAAGTACACCGAAGTAACGTTTGAACTCAATCCATTAATTCCGGCGCGTGAAGTGCTTGTTGCAGAGCTCGCCGATCTTGGATTCGACAGTTTTGTGGAAACAGAAACAGGCATTCAGGCCTACATACCGTCCTCAGAGTTCTCAGAGAATTTGCTGAAGGCACTGATGACTTCTGACATGGAAGATCAAAAAATAGCGTGGACCATTGTCGAAATGCCAGATCAAAACTGGAATGCGGAATGGGAGAAAAACTTTGAGCCCATAATTGTCGATGATAAATGCCTTATTCGGGCGCCCTTTCACAAAGACCTTCCAGCGTATGAACTCGAAATAGAGATCGAACCCAAGATGTCTTTTGGCACAGGACATCACGCCACAACTTATCTTATTGTGGCTGAATTAATGTCGATGGAGCTCAATGGACTGTCGGTTCTCGATATGGGAAGTGGCACCGGAGTTTTGGCCATTGCTGCAGAAAAAAGAGGAGCTGCGGCCTGCGATGCGATAGACATCGATGAGTGGGCTTTCGAAAATGCGACAGAAAATTGTTTGCGCAATCAATGCAAATACATTCATTGTGTATTGGGTGGAGCAGAGGTAATACCAGATCAAAAATATTATGACCTCATCCTTGCAAATATCAACCGCAATATTCTGATGCGCGATTTGCCTGTTTATGATCATCATCTGCGGGCGGGATCTGAAATTCTCTTAAGCGGTTTTTACGCTTACGACAAAACGGACCTACATGGCCAGGCCACAACATTGGGCTGGCAATTGATTGGTGAGAAGACGCGCAACGAATGGTGCATGTTGCGATACCGAAAAAATTAGAACAAGAAAAAGGCCGGAAATTCCGGCCTTTTCTTTGATATTCTTCCTATGGTTTTTTCACGGGTGTTGTGCTTTTGGGAGGTGCACTGGTGCCTGGTTTAGGCGATTGAGGTGGCGCTTGATTTCGCGGTTTTAGACTGCCTCCTTTGCCTGGAGCTGGTTCGTCTTCGTCTTCATACTCATGCTGAATCTGTGGACCAATTTCAGTTTCTCCCTTTTCAAGGCGCTGCAAGAGTTCGTCAAGTTGATCTGCACCCAGCGACTTGGCAATAATCTTGTGGTCTTTATCCATCAGATACACTTTCGGGGTGCTGTTCACATCCCAGTATTGATGGTAGTTGAGACTTTGAAGCGTCGTAACGCCTCCATAAATCAACTTGGTCGCAGAATCCTGATTCATGATGGCCTGAGTGCGGCTCACATTCTTGAATGTAATGTTGTGTTCAGTCAGGAATTTTTTCCATTTATCTACTTCGAGATTGTTGTGAACGCCATATACGGCCAATCCTTTATCTTTCCATTTATCATAAAGTTCCTGCAATTTCGGAATTTCCTTTTTGCAATGACCACAACTTGCTTCCCAGATAACCAAAAGGGTGTATTTGGAATCCAGGTCATACATGCTCGTCCATTTCTCGTTTACATCAGGCAGAATGATATTGGGACCTACTTCACCACAAAGACAGTTGCGCTTTTCGTCCGCAGCTTCTTTCATGGCCTTCAGTTTTTCTTCCTTCATCCAGCTATTGCAAAGACCTTTGGAGTAGTAGTTATCGACCATAAATACAAATCCTTCGTCCATGCACATGATTTTACTCGTTTCGAAGTAATAGGTGAAATGATGCACGATGTATTTGAAATTGTCTTCACTGCCTTTCGTTTTTTCGATAAGCTGTTTGGCGAAATAAGTCATCGTATCTGGCACTTGTGGCAATGTTTGAGAGACATACTTTTCAATGAGTTTGTGAAATGCCTGATCGCGAACCAGACGGGAATCGGCCAAATCGCAATTGTCCCAATAGTGCGAACGATAGTAATAATAACTCCATTTTTTCTTCTCGTCATCCGTCATTCCGGCCGGTGCTTCGGGCAACTCGATGTCCATTGTCATTTTGATCAACTTGGCAACAAGCATGTCCGGATGATCTGCAATAAGTTTTTTCTGGTAAGCAGTTACTTCATTGTTCAGCGAAGTAAGTTTCTCTCTGGCGGCCTTCTTTTCGTCTTCTGTATGTGTATTGGTAGAATCGTTTTTTAATACTTCGTCGATGGGGCCGCGCTGCTTAATCTTGTCATTGATATAGTGGATGTAATCGAAGAAAAGTTTGTTGTTGGCAGATTCTACAATTTTAATTTTATCGATTGTGCAGCTTGTATCCGCTTCAATCACGATATTTTCATCTGCCGCAATGAAATCAAATCGTTTCATGCTCGGAAGGAGTATCATGTATTTGCCACATTCATTGAAAGGTTTTCCTTCAAACTTAAAATTTCCTTTGCTGTCTACACGGGTTGTGTCATTGTAAAAAACCTGTTTTCCGAAGTAATTGGCCAGATACAAAGTTGTATCCGAAAGCCCTTTGATCTTGCCGCTGATGGTATAGTTCACAGGTTTTTTGACTTGTGAAATGGCAGAGATACTGATTTGAAATAGAAGAAAGAAATAGAATAACCGTAAGGTGATTACTTGCATTTTACTGGTGTTGGTATTGATCATAGAGACCGCTAAACTTTGTTGATGGTTGTGCTACGAAATTAGGTTTAACATTTCATTGTGTTTTAAATCTTCCTACGTCTTATTCACACGGATTTCAAAACTGATTTGCAACAAGACAAGTATTGTTCCAAAAATGCCTGATTTGATTTTTTGCGTTGATTTTCAGGTGATTTCGCCATCTAACTGCTCCTTGCGAATTGTGAGCTGCAGGGTGCCTTACTTTCGACCTCTTGAAAAAATACCTCATCATAGGTTGCGGATGGCTTGGGAAACCCCTGGCTTTGAGACTTCTGTCGAAAGGAGATGAAGTGTGGGCCACGACATCTTCTCGACTGAAAATGGATGAATTGACTTCCATGGGTGTGCGTGCTGTATTCATGGATTTTATGCATGAGATGTCGCAATTCGACGCACTCATTCAAACAGATTTCGACTCGATTATAATCACCGTTCCGCCGGGAAGTAGGGAAGTACTGCAATGTTTGGATCTGCACAAACGCATTGTAGAAATTGCCGGACGCCTTCAATCTGATCACTGGGTTTATTGCAGCAGCACATCGGTTTACGATAAAGAGGAAGGGATGTTGATAGAGAAGGATGCCAATCCAAGCACATTGATAGGCAAATTGGAATCACTCTACAGGAATTCTTCCCCGAATGTCGCAATTTTGCGCTTTGGAGGTCTTATCGGTAAGGACCGAAATCCGGTTGTTTACCTGGCTAAAAAGGACAAATTTGAAAAACCCATGGCCTTCGTAAATTTCACAACGATTTATGAAGCCATTGATTCTATTGAAATTGCGCTTGAGCAGAAGTTGAGTGAGACTTACAATGTGGTTAATACGGATCATCCCTATCGGTATGAATATTACTCATTAGAGGCAGAGAAGAGAGGACTCACATTGCCAATTGCTGATACAACAGATGTTTCACAAGGCAAGTTAATCAGCAGCGAATTTTTTGAAAGGACAACGGGCTATACATTCAGACCACTGGCCAGCCAGGACCTTGGATAATCCCATTTAATTTTGTCCAATTGGATGGTTCATTACCTTGATATTTGTGAAAATTTTGAATTCTCCTAAACAATAATCAGAAAGAGCAGTTGTTAAAGCGTTGACCAAAACTTTATGACTCGCAAAACCAGTATTCTTACCATAGTCATTCTTTCCATTCTAACTCTGGGTTGCGTTTGG
>JBJXFC010000113.1:0-3518 GCA_046153915.1 Flavobacteriales bacterium | reverse complement strand
CCGGCATGGAACGTATTTCTATTCGAAATGATATCGCCAAAGCACATCGCCACTACCTCATCCGCCGCTGGACGTATGGAATTCTTGCAGGCATCTTACTCATTGGACTTATCGGCGGAATTGTGTTCGCTATGAACAACTTCGGACATACCGAAGAGTTTCATCAGGAACAAACAGTACCAGAAATTCAGATGCACGATACCGCTCCCGGTTCTGAGGTTGAAACAATCGTTCACGACAACATTCCTCCAGTTATACCAGCGGATTCAGTGCCGATCGTGCGCGAAAGTTTCAAGGTTTTTTCTTCCAATGTTGCGGAAAGCACCGTTGAAATCAAGCCAAGGTTCAGTGATGCTCAAACATATCAATCAATGGCAATAAACGAGGCTGTCGACATCACCGGTATTGATTTCTCCAAAGGCGCCAAAGGCGAATACATTGCCGATGCCGAATCATTTCTGACACCCCAAATTTTTAAATTCGATCTCAAAAAGCCACAGCTTATCGAAACAAAAGAGGGCATGGTGATCACACTCGATCCAGGATCTCTGCAGGATGAAAATGGACGATTAGTAACAGACAATATCGAAGTCACCGTTCGCGAAGCTTTTGGCGTAACCGATATTCTCAAATCCGGATTGAGCACCATGGCAGGTGCGGTGCCTTTGGAGACCGATGGCATGTTTCAGATAACGGCGTGCTCAGGAGAAGAAATTCTTTCCATTAATCCAGAACAGCCCATTTATGTAAGCACACCCTCCAACGGACTGAGATACGACCTGCAACTGTGGGATGGACAAGTTCAAAGCGATGGAAGTATCAATTGGTATCAACCCGAAGTGATCGAAAAATTCCTCACACCCGTGGATATCTCTACGCTCGATTTTTATCCTCCCGGATTTTTAAATGCACTGAGCAAAGAAAATCTGGATGTTACCAATCGGGAGTTTAGTGATAGTCTGTATCTCTCCTTTGAAAAATATAGCACTTACCAAGTTGCCTATCCGGTTTACACTATTATTGAGCCCAAGCCTGATACGATAGTAATTCCAAAAGTCTGGATTGCGGAGTCGGATGAAATTACAGGTAAGACAACGAATTCTGTTGCCGCCATTCCTCCTTCTCACATCCTCGCCTTCTGGCAAAATCACTTCAACCACACCCTGCTCGCCACCAAAGAATTTGAAGAACGCATGCCTGCCATTCATCGCACCTGCAATCCTGCCGTGCTGGAGATCTATACTTCCAACCTTGAAAAGCCCTTGTATGAGCTGGATGAAATGGCCATGAATCTGGCTGGATGTTATGAACTCAAAGAGGCATTCAGTGCATTCGCAAAACGCAAAGATGGTCGCGTTCTCATTGAAGAAGGAGCCATGGCGCTGCTGCAAGATAATTTGCAGGAGAAAGAAAGAACATTTCACGATGTTGCCATCGCCAGGATCAATGAATTCGAAGGAAAACTAAAAGCCCTCTATGCCGAACGTGATGCCTTATCGAATCAGGAAATGGAGAGAAAAGAAAACGCCCTTGCTGACATCTGGAAGGCCACCAGCAAAGTCATTTACGACGAATTGGATTTCGACTATCAGCCGCGTGCTCTTACAAATCGAAGTGTTCTTCCATCCAAAACAATCCGTTTCTCAGAGAAAAAGACCGGACTATTTGCACGCAATATGCAATCGGCCATTTCATCACCGCGCCGAAGTACTTTTCTTGTTCGCAGCGGCGGATGGAAAAACATCGATTGTATGTCTCCCAATTTGTTGTTCTCCAAGCAGCCCGTCAATATCCGCAATGGCAATAAAACGTCACGTCTCGATTTTACATCGCTGGATGTTACTATCGAAAATGAAACCTACTACGACAAAGTTTTTGCTTACCTCATTCCGCAGAATACCTCGAGTTTTATACGCCTGGAACGCCTCACAGGAACAAGCACTTATTCCACCGAACGCAACAACAAATTGAAATACGATGTGGTAATCATTGCCCACAAAGGCGAAATGGTTTTTGCTGACAGACGTCAAAATGTAAACGTAGGCAAACTGCATTTTGATGAACTCCTTCCACGCACCGCACCAGAACTGAAAAATCTCCTGGACGATTATTACAAACAACTCAACGACGATACAACAGCCCAATTGGAATTTGAACGCGTAAATACCAATATCAAAAAAATGAATGCAAGCACTGCACTCAATGATAAAAAGCGGAAGGATTTATTGCCCGTGGTGTTTCCGAATAAGTGTGGTGAGAGTTTGGGGAAGGGGAAGAAGGCTGGTAGGGTTATAACTATGCCCAGTGAAACCAAAGAAGCTTTACCATGATTTTCAAAATTAGGTATTCCGAATTATGTCAAATCGAAATACAAACCTGGCGACTTACTTGCAACTCTGAACAGGTCCCTCGCTCCGCTCGGGATGACAGGTCATAAGGAAGGAGGAAGTTGCGCGGAAAGTGGGGAGCGAGGACCACTTTCTTCACAACATGTCTGATCTTAAAGTATGCGCGACAACAATTCGAAAGAGTGATAATTCAAAATAACATGTGATTTTTTTTTGTGATGCGGATAGAAGCTAGAAAAAAAACGTGCAACAAAAAAGCCAGACTCGCATCTGGCTTTTTCATTTATCTAAATAAATTCATTATCCATTCAACGCCTCGGCACCGGCTACGATCTCCAAGATTTCTCCAGTAATGGCCGCCTGACGGGCTTTGTTGTATGTCAATTTGAGTTCTTTAACCATGTCGCCGGCATTGTCGGTTGCTTTGTGCATCGCTGTCATACGCGCGCCATGTTCTGCAGCCAGACTATCCATCAACGCTTTGTACAATTGTACTTTCAACGAACGTGGAATCAATTCTTCGAGAATTTTTTCTTTCTGTGGTTCGTAGATATAATCTGTACTTGAAGATTTGCCAGCGCCTTTGGGTGGTTGAACAGGCAGGTATTGTTCGGTAGAAAGAATTTGTACAGCAGCGTTTTTAAACTTGTTGTACACCAATACTACTTTGTCGAATTTCCCTTCTGCATATTGCTTCATGATTTGCTCGGCAATCACAGCAGCGTTGTTGAAATTCAGATTGTCAAAAATCGCATAAGGTGTCTCGCCGAAACCAGTGGTATAATTCTGTCCGGCTCTTTTGTACATATCCGCAGCACGTTTTCCCAATGAAAGAATTTTTACATTCTTATTGGCATACTCGGTGCGGAGCAGATTGCGAATTTCTTTGGTCACGTTGTTGTTGAAACCACCACACAATCCACGGTTGCTGGTGATCGCCACCATCAACACATTCTTTACTTCGCGTTCCTGACTATATACTCCTTCGCTCGCATCAAGGCTTGCGCTCACATTGCTCAATATCTCCTGCAGCTTTTCAGCATAAGGACGCATGCGTGTTACAGCATCCTGAGCACGCTTCAATTTTGCAGCACTCACCATTTTCATGGCAGAAGTGATCTGCATCGTGCTGTTTACCGAAACTATTCGTGTGCGTATTTCTTTGAGGTT
>JBJXFC010000105.1:0-2643 GCA_046153915.1 Flavobacteriales bacterium | reverse complement strand
CCTGCGTTTTCAATGTTATTGATAAAAGACCGTTGCAATTACGCTTTCAGCAAAACGAGGACAGATCCCTTGCTTCGTCATTGGTAGAGAACGTCGCAATTACGCTGTCAGCAAAACGAAGAAAGATCCCTTGCTTCGCTGCGGGATGACAAGGGTGTCGGTCGTGTAGGGGCAAAAAAATAGAGATAAGAAAGGGCGGCTGTGCCGCCCTTTCTTCTTTCCATTTTTTTTGCCTCCCCCTTTTTTGACAAAGCCTTGTCATTCCGAGCGTAGCGAGGAACCTCAATTCATTCGCCATCCGCTTTCTTGTCGTGGCTTTTACTTGTAGCTCTTGCAGCAATCAATGCTCCACGCACAACCTCGCGCGCAATACCTGGTCGGCAGATGAACACTCAACCACATACATTCCCTCACTCAGCGCGGATGTCACAACATTTACCATACCGCCGGCAGGCTGGATTTGCGAAGTGGATAGTAACTTGCCTTGCATATCCCACAGTCGGATGGAATACGTTTCATGGTTCGATGGAACAGGTATATTAACATGTTCATTGCAAGGTTGCGGCCAAAGGATCAATTCTGCAGGAAACACCTCTTCTTCAACACCCGTAATGCATTCGAATGACAGCTCGACATCGGATTCTTCAATATCATACGAGATGATACCTTCATTAAAAATCTCATTATTCAAGAGTGCAACAGGCAGCCACAATTTAAGTAGTTCTGCGGTATGAGCCTGTTGTGTTTCGCGTGTCATGCCGTTGAAACCAAGTTCGCCGAGATCGCACAACGAACCTGAGTTCGCAAATCCACAATGAGAGCCTTGGTCATATGTAACCATCATCTTGCACCCCATCACGGTGCTATTGTAAATTGGAATATGGTGTTCATCGGGAGGAGTAACGGCATCAGCGCTTCCGGAGAGAACAAGTGCAGAGCAGTTAACAGAAGATGCAGCATCGATGGCAGAGGGATTTGTTTCGGCCGGAGCAAGCCCTACAACGGCATCCACATTGGTATTCATGGCTGCAGCAAGCCAACTGCAACCTCCGCCCATACTGTGGCCCATGAGTGCCTGTTGATCGCTCATGGTATTAAAAAAAACAGATTGGGTATTGAGATTTTCGATCAACATGCCATCAAGCACAAAAGAAAGATCAAGTGCAAAATCCTGATGGCTGGGAGCAATTCCCCCTTCTGTAGTGACAAATGCCATGATATATCCTTCTGGCACGAGGGCTTCCCAGATATTCTGATAGGCTGTGTACCCCATCACAAAACCATGTCCGAACACAATGAGCGGATGTGTGCCGGCCTCAAAAGGAACATCGTCGCCAGCCGCAGTAGCAGGATAATAAATCTCAGTAAAAATCGATCTATTACCGCGCGATTCATCGACAAACGTAAAATTGGTATGGCCTATTTCGGATTGAGCTTTGGCATAATCGCACAGAAGCATTAAACCCAGCAGACCTGAAATTTCGAGTAAGTTTTTTTTCATGAAAGTCAAAGAATATGAGTCAAATCTATACATCTTAGCGACACGAAACCCTATTTATGACAAATTCTATTTGATATGGTGAGATTATCACAAGAAAGCCATGAGCCTTGTGGCAACAACTGCCAAAATAATAATTTGTCCAAAGTCACGTTCGCGGAAAGAACCTAAAACCAGAATGAAATACCTGATCTCTCTGCTAATCTTTATTTTGACCGCACAAGCATCATTCGGCAGAAAGGACACCATCTATTTCGAGCCGAATATCCGAATTGTATATAGCGCGTGGAAGTGGAAGCAACTATACAAATTCAACACCTATGCATCTAAAAAGCGCCAAACAAAATTCACCTTTGCATCCTATTTATTTCCAGGTTCAACAAAATTCTTTGAAGGTCATATCACTGGCAGCTATGGCACAGTGAAAGTGAACGCCGGCTACCTGTCGGAATTTACGAGCAACTACTACCAGGATCAATTTAAATCCTTACCAGCTCATCTTCACAATTCAGGATATGAAACAGACTCAAATACCCCTCAACCCAGCGAAGTGGTGGCCAGGAAGATCTATCACGTGAAAGGTAAAAAATATGAACTACTCAAAAAAAGGAATTGGTATTACACCAGAAAAAAGAAAAAAAACAAACCTGTCAAACTGAAGCATTATTATACATATGACGCTGTTTTGGATACAACTTTTAACAACACATCGTATCTGCATATAGAATGGAAAAGTACAGACTCCTTCTTTCATTTAAAAAGTATGCTTCGTTCATTCTCCAATATTGAGGCCATAACCGGCGCTCAGATTGACTCCATTCACAATGCCCGCATGGCTGATCCCGAGTTTCAAGTTAAAGTAAACAGCAGATTAAATGAATGGAAGATCGACTTTGCAAAAAATATACGTGGAATGATATCCTGTTCCTCAACATCCAGGATTGATGAACTTGCAATGCATCTGATTCCTTTGGATACCATACAATTTTATCAGGAAAATTTCAATTACGAGGCAATTGAAAATCGAATTGTCAAAGAATATGAAGAGTATGCACGGAAAATTCTTAACCGTCAAATTCAATATGAAGAACAATTTGGTTACACCAAATCCAGAGAAATGGCGATCTATCAAAACATGCGGAGCG
>JBJXFC010000102.1:0-11213 GCA_046153915.1 Flavobacteriales bacterium | reverse complement strand
AACCCAACCACAAAGTGGTTCAATCCTCACAACAATGGAATTTATTCCGTTGTTGTGAAGCGAGAAAAAATCACAACCCTGAAAGGGTTGAAATAAAAAGCAGTTGGTCTTTAGGGAACACGATTCCATGATCAATTGAACCCCTTCAGGGTTTTACGATTGGTGTTTCGGATGAATTTGCGATGGAATAAATTCCATCGCTTTTAGTTGAACCCTTTCAGGGTTTGATGAGGGATTCACAAATTCTGATTGGAATAAGGGTCGAATTGGAAAGTGGTTGTTTGCAAGCAAATGCAAATTGACATGCTCGTTTGTCAACTAATGCAGTCAATTGGAGAATCCTTTTTTATTTGGAAATAGAATAAAGGCAATATTGGATATTCGTTTGCAAACTAAATCCTGCCATTTGGAGGGCCAGGCGTTTTTATCCAGGCGATGTGAGTGAACATGAAACCCAACCACGAAGTGATTCAATTTGATCAAGAAGTTTTTATCCAAGCGATGTGGGTGAAGATCAAACCCAACCACAAAGTGGTTCAATTCGATCAAGGAGTTTTTATCCAATCGGGTTGAGTGAGCATTGAAACCAAACACCAAGTGATTCAATTTGATCAAGAAGTTTTATCCAGGCGATGTGGGTGAACATCAAACCCAACCACAAAGTGGTTCAATCTTCACAACAACGGAATTTATTCCGTTGTTGTAAAGCGAGAAAAAATCACAACCCTGAAAGGGTTGAATGAACCCTGGACTCAGAGTTTATATTTCTATATCGTTTCCACAATTCAAAGATTATCCATCCAATCAATATCCCGTATTCCAGGATAATCCATGCGTAGTGTTCGCGCATTTGGCCGCCGCTGTAATGAGAATAACTGAGCATCGCAAGCATACACCATACGAAAGAAAATGTATAATTGGTAAATACACCAATCAACGCGATGATGCCGATATACCATGGATGAACTGTTGTGGAGAATAAAAAGTAAACACTGAACGCAAAGAGTATTCGAACAAATAAATCAGCTGATTTTCTTTTAAAGAAGGCCAACGAAAGAATGATTGCGGTGGATATAAACGAAAGAATTGGTGCAATTTCGAATCGCAAATCCCGTGCATTCATCCAATCTGAAATTTCCTTCACTACATAAAATAGAGATGCATTGAAATAAAACTGGCCAAAATAAAGTCCAACACTGGATTGGATATTGTCCGGAATAACCGGATCATAAAAAGGAACAAAAAGCAATACCGCTGTCACTGCTGCGATAATACCATAAACAAAGGCTTTCTTAAATCCGATTTTATTAATCAGAAAAGGAAGAATAATGAGAGGAAGAATTTTACTTGCTATGGCAAAGCCAAATGCCATGGCAGAGAATACCGTTTTATTTTTCAGATAAAGAAACAACGCGAGTACCAGGAAGAATAACATAAAGACTTCGGGATGCAGACTGCCAGTAAATTCAAGTATCACCAACGGATTTAGAGCATACATCGCAACCAATGAATTGTCTTTCCCGAGCAATTTCAGTGATTTGAAAAGCAACAAAATGGTACCTATTTCAAAAAGCAATATGATAAACCTCAAAGCAACGATCTTGGAATGCACGGATGAAAAAAGTGATTCCGAAAATCCCCAGATGTATTGGCAAACCGCTGGGTAAGGCGAATAGTACTGCGCCGAATTCATGTTGGCATAGTACCGTGATCCCTCGTGCCTGGAACCATCAATTGTAATGGCCTGAAAAAATGGATAGTTATCAGGAGTCTGCACATACGGATTTTCTCCATGATTCACAATCATTCCATCCCAAAGAAATCGGCAATAATCGTTGCTCAACTCAGGGGTGTGCCCAATAAAAATCAATCGGAAGGCAATGGACATAAACAAGACTTCTTTCCATCGCAATTGAGACCGTTCGCGGTAGAAATAAAACAACGATCCAAACAAAACAAGTATGACCGCCAAAAAGGAGGCGAAGTCATTTCGCGAGTGTAAGAACGAAACATAACCATAGCCCAAAAAGCTAGCTAAGGCAAAGATCCATTTCATCGGAAAAACCTTACGAGCGCGCGTGTTTCAGCGAAAAGAAAGTCACAAAGAAATACCCCAGTGTCAACATCAGATGGAATGCGAATAGACCAAAATCGTTGTAGTGGAATGCGAGTATCAATCCGAAGATGAAATAACACATCATAAGGAATTCACCGATAGTTAGCGGGGAAATTTTTACAGCGCGGTATTTCTTATCGGTCCACGTGCCTTTATTCGCATTGATCGCAAATTTGGGTGTTCTCACAAAAGCGGATTTCCGGCCTGTAAATCCTTCCCAAACGGCCACTGCATTGTGCAATGAAAGTCCCATACTTACTGCGAGAAATGTTGGATATTCCCAAATGAATCGCCCGAATTTTCGGAAAAAATTGTCGTCTGGTCTTGATATCCAATAGAAAAATCCAAGAATAAAAAAGCTCGCCAGGAAAAATGTTGCAACAAAGAATGCCCACTTTAAATCGCCATAAGTGTTTTTAATAACAAGCATGGGCACACTGAGAAGCGATGTACCGAGGATACATAGAAATACCACTGAATTCATCAGGTGAAAAGCTCCGTGCACTTTTTGACCAAAACTCATGTTCTGAGCCTTTAAAACTTTGGGAAGATTCTTAACGGTGCACTCTGCGGCCCCTTTTGTCCAGCGGTGTTGCTGGGCTTTTAAGGCATTCATCTCGGCAGGAAGTTCCGATGGTGAGCCAATTTCTGGCAGGTAAATAAATTCCCAGCCCTTTAATTGAGCGCGGTAACTAAGATCCAAATCTTCTGTAATGGTGTCACTTTCCCAACCACCGGCATCATAAATGGTTTTTTTACGCCAGATACCTGCTGTTCCATTGAAATTGATGAAGTGATGGTTCGAATTACGGCCAACTTGTTCTACCGTAAAGTGAGCATCCAGTCCAAATGCCTGCAATCGTGTGAGCAATGAATATTCTTCATTCAAGTGTTCCCATCTTGTTTGCACAACTCCAATTTTATCATTGACAAAAAAGAAAGGTACAGTTTGTCTCAGAAAATCTTTTCGAGGCACAAAATCGGCATCAAAAATGGCTGTGAATTCTCCACGGCAAATATCCAGTCCATAGGCCAGTGCTCCTGCTTTAAACCCTTTGCGTTCCGGACGTTTTACGTGTTTGATATCGATTCCTTCTTTTTGTTTTTCTGCAATTTTGCGCGCGGCAACTTCAAAACTTTCGTCTGTACTATCATCCAATACCTGGATTTCCAGTTTGTCTTTGGGATAATCGAATGCACATACTGAATCAATTAACCGCTCAATCACATAGAGTTCGTTGTATACAGGCAACTGAATTGTTACAACGGGCAAATCTTCATCCGAAATGACAGGCTTCTTAGCATGTTTCCATTTATTCTTTACATAGCCAATGGCTAGATTGAGTTGCACCAGACTGTAGATAAAGAGGAAGATCAGGAAACAACCATATAGAAAAATGGCGATGTATGACAAGTGATAAAACGGATCAAATGCCGGTGTTGCGGGAATGGTTGGATTCACCAGGTTGGGATTTTGGGGTTAAACAGGTGGCGCAAAGATGATTAATTTTCACCTTATTCGCAGAGAATCGACTTATTTTCGAGTACCGAGTTTTCAGCGTCTTTGTTGACAGTTATGATTTTGAAAAACTGTATTTTAAAATCGTGGTGATAATCTTGTATCCCGCTCCAATTGTGCCTTTGATGGTTCCCGAAACTTTGCTTACTCCGATTCTTTTGCGATAACCAACTGCAACTTCCGCACACCGAAGTCCTTTTTTAAGTGCTTTGACCTGCATTTCAACCGTCCAGCCGTAGTTTCTGTCGCGCATCCCGAGGTTGTTCAGTGATTCCAACCGTATCGCTCTGAATGGCCCCAGGTCTGTGAATTTGAAACCATAGATCACACGAATCATCCAGGTCGCTATCCAATTGCCAAATACCTGCTGCGGTGTCATCGATCCTTTTTCTTTTATACCCAATGACCTGCTGCCAATTACCATATCGGACTCATTGTTGCGAATAGGTGCCAGCAGGTGCGAAATTTCTTCCGGGTAATCGCTGTGATCGGCATCCATAAAAACCAACACATCACATCTGGGGTCCTGTTGATTGATCCAATCTATTCCTTTCAGACATGCAGCTCCATATCCCTGCTCTGTTTCTTTCAACACCATAGCTCCTGCGTTTGTCGCATTTTCGCTTGTTTTATCACGGCTGTTGTTGTCTACAACCACAATGTGGCGAACTAGTTCTTTCGGAATTTCCCGAATAACAAGTCCAATACTTTCTTCTTCGTTCCAGGCGGGAATTACTACATCGACAATCATAGACGACAAATGAACGAAAAACAAGTTTGATTTCTAGCAGGGTCCAGAATCTATTCTTCTTCGCTTGAAACTTGTCCGAGCACATAGACTACTCCCAATCCTACCATGCCAAGCCAGGTTATTACACTCGGGCGCTGGCTGTGAACATAAAATGACCGATCTTCTATCTTCTCTGCCGGGATGTCGTCTATATTCCATACAAAGCGATAACGGTCTATTTTGTTAATGTATGCCATATGTTTTACAACACGCAAACTGGTGTCTGATGGAAATGCATAGCCAACTCTCCTTTCATACAAGAAGGGGGTGTTATTGATGTTATAAGTAATGGAATCTCTAAGACCGGTGGGATCATTGTCTTCGAAGTCAAGCTGGAGGTAACAATTGATACAAGCCGATTTTACGGTCATAATCCCTTTGGGCGGAATGGGAATTTCTTCTCCATAATAAATCATTTCCTCAAGCTCATCATCGCTTATATATTCGCCTCCATTGTACTTCTTAATGCTTAAAAGAGCCGGAGAATACAGGTAGTTTGTATCGGTCTTCTGCACTATTTCGAATGTATACCATGGATTGATATAAACCGTGCTATCTGTCAGATTTCGAATGTCTAACATGATCTGACCCTGAGTCTTCCACATAGAATAATGCATGTTGAGCATCGAATCCGGAGTTGTGAAATCAGCGGTGTTTGGTTTTGCCTTTTCCCACGTGGTCTGCACCTTCTGATACCTGTTTACAAAACACGACTGAAGAGAAAAACTTGCTAAAATTGCTAAGAGGAGGACTCGTGTTGTTTTCATTCGTTGGAAGATGGAATTTCCATGCCATCAAAAATAAGTCCTAATTTTACAAAAAGGGATCATCATTTCGCTTTTCATTTGCAGAAATATGGATTTTACAGAAGAACCTATAAAAGAAACTGAAACCGAATTTGTGATTTGGCCAAGGTATTTCCTTGAAATTGCCTACGACGGAAAAAACTACCATGGCTGGCAGCTTCAACCCAATGGAAATACGGTTCAAGCCGAAATTGAACTGGCTCTTCGCAGACTTTTAAGACAGGATAAAGTAGTTACGGTGGGCTGCGGGCGCACAGATGCTGGTGTACACGCCCGCAAATTTTTTCTTCATTTTATTGCCCACAAAGAAATTGAAGACCTCGAAGATTTGTACTTTAGAATGAGTCACATGTTGCCAAAAGACATTGCGTTGTACCGTGTTTTTCGGGTTGCTGATATGGCTCATGCCCGTTTTGATGCCACTGAACGCAGCTACGAATATCATATCCACAATAAATTTAATCCATTCATCAGGGCATACAGCACCTATTGTTTTTTTCCGCTCGACATAGATAAGATGAATGAAGCTGCAAAGTATCTGATCGGTAAAATGGAATTTGGTAGCTTTTGCAAAACGCAGGGCGGACAAAAAACCATGATTTGCGATGTGCGCCGGGCGGAGTGGAAAACCACATCCACCGGAATTGTATTTCATATCACGGCTGACCGATTTTTGCGCAACATGGTGCGAGCTATTGTGGGCACATTGGTAGACGTTGGTAGAGGCCGCATGACAGTAGAACAATTTCAGGAGGTGATCAAGGCCAACACACGTCGCGAGGCCGGATCGAGTATGAATGCGCATGGATTGTTTCTCACCGATATCAAATATCCCTACGTGCATGGTTGAAAGGAATTTGTTTGACATCAAACGCACTGTGATTTCATGAACGGAAAGGCTTTTGACTGGAAACTTTTTTCGCGGCTTTATGCGCGCGGAAAACCCTACCGTCGGGGTTTTTACCTTACGTTGATTCTCGTTTTTATTCTGGCCGGAATTGTCTGGATAAGACCCGAACAAATGCGTTTCATCATGGATGAAGCCATGCCTGCTAAAGATTATCCGCGTGTTACAAGTTTGTTCATGTGGTTTGTAGTTGTGCTTGTCATTGAAGCCATTCTGCAATACTTTCAGACACAATTGGCGAATAAGATTGCGCAGAGTGTTACGCTGGACTTGCGAGCCGAACTCTATAAACACATTTTGAAATTTAAATTGGGCTATTTCGATCGCACTCCGGTTGGGCAGTTCGTAACACGTCTGATTTCGGATGTGGATGGCATTGCTGAAGTATTTAGCGTGGGTGTTTTGGATATTTTCAGGGATATCCTCAAACTCGTTGTCATTGTGGGATTTATGTTTTTTATAGATTGGAAAATGACTTTGATGGTGATAATTCCTATTCCGGTTTTGATTTATGCTACTCGTCTCTTTCAGCGTGCGGTGAGAAAATCTTTCAACGATGTGCGCAACGAAGTTTCCAGAATCAATGTTTTTATCCAGGAGCATGTCACCGGAATGAGTATCGTGCAAATTTTTAATCGGGAAAAAAGGGAAAAGGAGAAGTTTAATACAATCAACAGGGAGCACAGGGATGCGCACATCCGGGGTATCTGGGCGTACAGCATTTTTTTTCCGGTAGTCGAGTTGCTGAGTGCAGCATCAGTTTCTCTCATGATCTGGTGGGGTTTGCATGAAGCTTTGAATGGCATGACTTCTGGTCGTCTTTTAGAATTTACCACATTCATTGCTATGATGTATCGCCCCATCCGCCAAATGGCCGACAATTTTAATGTGCTTCAAATGGGTGTAGTGAATGCCGAAAGGGTGTTTAAAGTTTTTGATACACACGAGGAGCAGGTGGATAGCGGAAAGCTCGTTGTGGATCAAATTGAAGGTAAAATAGATTTTCAGAATGTGTGGTTTGCGTACAAGGATGAGCAATATGTTTTGAAAGACATCTCTTTACACATTGAAGCGGGTGAAATGGTCGCTTTTGTGGGGCCTACTGGTGCGGGTAAGAGCAGTCTCGCCGCTATGCTCAATCGATTTTACGATTATCAGAAGGGAAGCATCTTAATAGATGGAAAGAATATCCGTGAATATGCGCTCCCGTCATTGCGTCAAAATGTGGGCATTGTTTTACAGGATGTTTTTCTGCTTGCCGATAGTATCTATCACAACATTAATTTATACAACGAAGAGATAACGCGTGAAGAAGTTATTGCAGCGAGCAAAATGGTTGGCACACATGATTTTATTATGCAGCTTCCGGGAAGCTACGATTACAACGTTCAGGAGCGCGGTGGAATGCTAAGTGTAGGCCAGAGGCAGTTGATTTCATTTGTTCGCGCATATGTTCAGAATCCGCGTATTTTGGTATTGGATGAAGCCACAAGCAGTGTCGATTCAGAGTCCGAACAACTCATCCAGTTTGCTACTGAAAAACTCACACAGGGCCGTACAAGCCTTGTGATTGCCCACCGGTTGTCGACGATTTCTCGTGCCAATAAAATTGTAGTTGTAGATCAGGGGCAAATTACCGAGTTTGGAACCCACGCCGAATTGATGCAAAGGAATGGCCTCTATAAACGCTTGTTCGAAATGCAATTTCAGGATGATAACTGATCAGAACGCAATGATGCGTGAATCGCCCCGAACATCAATAGAAATGCTGTGATGCCCATCAAGAAGCGAAAGAATTTTCTCTGGCCATTCGATAAAGACATAGGCATGCTGATCAAGGTATTCTTCAAAACCAAAATCCAACGCTTCTTCCAATGATTTGATGCGGTACAAATCGAAATGATAGATACACTTTCCGTCGGATGTCCGATACTCGTTGACCAATGAATACGTGGGGCTGCTTGCATCCTGAACGCCCAATTCTTTGCAGATTGTGCGAATGAACGTTGTTTTACCAGCACCCATTTCTCCATTCAGAATATAAACTCCGGGAAGGGGAAATCGGGCAAGAAATGATTTGGCGATTTCTTGCAATTCATCGGGATTATGCGCAGCGAATTCCATGGCCTGCAAATATGCGCTGGAATTCGGGAATTATTTGGCCGTCATCCCAATCACCGGAATCAACATTTCCTCCATCGAAATACCGCCGTGCTGGAAGGTGTTTTGATAAAAATTGACGAATTGATTGTAATTGTTGGGATAGACGAAATAATCATTCTGCATGGCAAAAACATAGGACGTGCTGATATTCACTTTCGGTAAAAAACCATCCGCCGGATTTTTGATTTCAAATACTTCTTTTGGATTGTAATTGAGATTTCTTCCCGCTTTGTAGCGAAGATTTGTATTGGTATTGCGGTCGCCAATGATCTTAACGGGATTCTCAACACGCACTGTTCCATGATCCGTTGTAATTACCAACTTGCATTTGTTCTCTGCAACCTTGCGCAGAATTTCCAGCAACGGCGAGTGTTCAAACCAGCTCTGGGTGATGCTTCGGTATGCTGGCTCATCGTCTGCGAGTTCTTTGATTACTTCCATTTCTGTGCGCGCATGACTAAGCATGTCCACGAAATTGTAAACTATAACGTTGAGTTTATTGTTGAGCAAATTGCTGAATGAGTCGTTCAGTTTTTTACCGGCATTGAGGTTGGTGATTTTGTTGTAACTCCATTTAAAATCAAATCCAAGACGCTTCAATTGTGCCGCCATGAATTCTTCCTCGTGCATGTTTTTGCCGCCTTCATCATCTTCATTTTTCCAAAGAGTAGGATGCATGCGCTCCATTTCACTCGGCATCAACCCCGCAAATAGCGCATTTCTCGCATATTGCGTCGCAGTAGGTAGGATAGCATAAAAAATCTCTTCTGAATCAACACGGAAATATTCCTTCAGTATTGGTTGAATCACTTTCCATTGATCATAGCGAAGATTGTCGATCACAACCATAAAAACCGGCTCTTTACTTTCCTTGACAATCGGTGCAATTTTTTGCTTGAACAAAGTATGCGACATAACCGGGGCGGTATTGGTGTTTTTCAACCAACCCAGGTAACTGTTGCGTATAAATTTGGCAAATTGTTCATTGGCTTCCATGCGCTGGGTGCGGAAAATTTCATTCATGCCTTCATCCTGACTGCTTTGCAACTCCATACTCCAGTGCACCAGTTTTTTATAGAAATCGGACCATTCTGAAGGATCCATGCGATCGCTGAGTCGCATCGAAATTTCCCGAAATTCCTGCTGGTAGTCGCTTGTCGTTTTTTCGCTTACCAATCTTTTTTCATCCAGATTTTTTTTCAATGAAAGCAAAATCTGGTTTGGATTGACTGGTTTGATCAGGTAATCACTGATTTTGGAGCCAATGGCATCCTCCATGATATGTTCTTCTTCGCTTTTCGTAATCATCACGACCGGAAGAGAAGGATCAATTTCTTTGATTTTCTGAAGTGCTTCGAGCCCGGTAACTCCAGGCATGTTTTCATCCAGAAATACGATGTCGAAAAAGTTCTCGCGTACCTTATCAATGGCTTCTGCACCGTTGTTCACGGTCATTACCTTGTAGCCTTTTTGTTCAAGAAAAATAATGTGGGGTTTGAGCAAATCGATCTCGTCGTCGGCCCAGAGTATGTGTTCGGCTGGCATATTTTAGTTTGAATTGACGGGTAGCAAATTAATCGTCAATTGGTTTTTGTATTTATTTCGTTTGTTCAGTGCTTTCGTTCAGATAGCTTGCCAAATGAACGCAGTAATTCTGAATCTGTTGCGAATGAACAAAAATAGTTCATCGGGCCATCTATCTTTGGCACCCGGATATCCGGATTTACACTAGTTATCATTTGAAAAAGAAGCAGAAACGCAAAATTATAAATGATCCCGTTTATGGTTTCATTACCTTCAGACATCCCTTTATTCTGGAGCTTATTGATCATTCATGGTATCAACGATTGAGGAGGATTGCACAATTGGGCCTTTCTCACCTCGTTTATCCCGGCGCTGTCCACAACCGTTTTCAGCATGCCATCGGGGCAATGCATCTGATGCAGAATGCCATTGATGAAATCAGACTCAAAGGACACGAAATTTCCTACGAAGAAGAAATTGGACTGCTCAGTGCCGTTTTACTTCACGATATCGGACATGGTCCGTTCAGTCATGCACTCGAATTCAGCCTGGTCAAAGAATTGCATCACGAAGACATTTCTGCGTTGATGATGGCGAAACTCAACGAAGAGTTTGAGGGCAAATTATCTCTGGCAATTGATATTTTTAATGACAAATACCCGAAAAGATTTCTGCATCAGCTCGTGAGCGGTCAACTCGATGTAGATCGCCTGGACTACCTCGCGCGCGATAGTTTTTTCAGCGGAGTGGTGGAAGGGCAGGTGGGAAGTGAAAGAATTCTCAAAATGCTCGATGTAGCCAATGATCAACTTGTTGTTGAAGAAAAAGGCATTTACAGCATCGAAAAATTCATTGTTGCCAGACGCTTTATGTATTGGCAGGTCTATTTGCATAAAACCGTCCTCAGTGCGGAGTTTATGCTGGTCAATACTCTGAAACGGGCCAAGTACCTTTCTGATAAAGGAGTGAAACTTTTCGCAACTCCATCTTTGTCATTCTTCCTCGAAAGATCGCTAACCCGCGATGAGTTCGAAAAAAATCCTGAGGCGTTGAAACATTACGCGAAGCTCGATGACTATGATATTACCGCATCCATCAAAGTGTGGCAGGATCACGAAGACAAAGTGCTCTCGCGACTTTCATCCATGATCATGAATCGTGAACTCTTCAAGATTGAGTTGCAGAAGGAACCATTTGAAAAGGACGTTGTGCAGGCTGCCATCCGCCAGGTAGCCGGGAAGCTGGATATTTCAGAAGAAGATGCCTCTTATTTTGTAATTCACGAAAAAGCTGTAAACCGGGCTTACGATCACTGCGCCAATTCAATCCTCATTCTTATGAAAGACGGTAGTGTGCGCGATGCTGCCGCCGTAAGCGATCATCTCAAT
>JBJXFC010000090.1:0-14423 GCA_046153915.1 Flavobacteriales bacterium | reverse complement strand
CTCATATGTTTACTCCGTCAATATTTGACAGTAGTTTTACCAATTGATTATTGCCGAAGAAAAGAGGTCTGAGAGCAGATTCGAGCCTTGAAAAGTCTATCTATTTCGTCGCAGAGAGATTGCCTCATTCCTCTTTACTCTTTTGATCCTGAACAGAATGTATGGCACAGGGAAAATTCTTGTAGCCGCGATAACAACAATGAGAATAGGATATGGAGAGTATTTTCTTCGACTTGATCCTCTAATCTTATTTTATCATCAATGAAAACAATTAAAAGACAAAGCATTGGAATCGACGCTGGAAAAGATGATTTCTATGTGAACTTCGCTGTTTGCGATGAAATGCAAGAGGTTAAACATTTGGCCTCGAAAAAATTTCTAAACACTCCGGCCGGATTTGAGGCGTTCAATCATTGGATTATCAAGTGGATGAAATCAGATATCCCTTTGATTTTGGTTGTTGAAGCAACTGGTGTTTATCATGAACGGCTTGCTTGTTTTATTGTGGATAATGGTTACCAGCTTTCAGTTGTGTTACCCAAGAGAGCAAAGGACTTTAGTCGAACCTTGAAGGTGAAGGCTACAACGGACAAAATCTCTGCCCAATACCTTGCCGTTATGGGGCTCGAGAAAAAATTGGATCTCTGGTCCAAACGGGAGCCTGTATTTATCATACTTAGAAGACTCACCAGGGAACGAGAGCAATTAATGGCAAAAAAAACAGAAGTAAAAAACCACATTCATGCTGAAAACGCAGGGGCCTGGCCAAATGCTAAAACCATTAAACGATTTGAGGAACAGCTTGAACTCGTGAAAAAACAGGAGAAGGAGATCACCAGAGATATAAACGCTATCCTCAAAGAAAATCCTGAGTTAAAGGCTCGTATCAACAAACTCTGCACAATACCGGGAATAGGGACTTTAACAGCCGTTACAATTGTTGCTGAGACAAATGGTTTCGACTTGATTCGCAACAAGCGGCAACTTGTGAGTTATGCGGGGTATGATGTGCTTCAACATGTTTCTGGGTCATCCGTCAAAACAAAAGCGAGAATATCAAAAAGAGGAAATCGACACATTCGAAGGGCTATGCAAATGCCAGCATTAACGGGCATCAGGCACAATGAAACAGATAAAAATACATTCATCCGCATTGTATCCAAGACAGGCATAAAAATGAAAGGAATAGTGGCCATTCAAAGAAAGCTTCTTGTATTGATGTATACACTTTGGAAGAACGATCAGACTTACGATCCAAAATATGAGGAAAATAGAAAGGGGCAATCAGTGACTACCCCTTTGGAGCTGGATCTAGTCCGCTCTTGAGTTATTAGCTCAGGTACAAATATAAATAATTTGGTTTTTTGTTGCAATTCAACACAGAATCTCTGCGGTAAAAAGGAACAAATCTCAATCGAAGGCACAAAGCATCTCAGCACATTAGCACTTTAGACACATTGGCACATTAAAAAACTCAATCCATCGCAATCTGCTTCACCCAGTTCCCCGTCTTCTTATCCCAGTAATAATGGTTGTTTAAATTCTGCTCAAGATTGTGAACGGGATAGGTCATCACTACCATCCACTCCGGATCGTTGTTGATTCCAAAAGTGATTTCACTTTCCGACCAATACATGCTTGCCCCTGGATTGTTGTGAACGGAAATTTTTGCAACCGCTCCATTGGGATGAAAAGATTTCACTTCGGAGATGTTGCTGTAACTATGACGCACATCTTCCTGGGTATACTGAATATTTCCGAATGGATCATAAAAAATCAACTCACGTTTGTCCTCTTTCCAGGGTGTTATGAGCAACGACAATTTTTTGGATGAGGTGTAATAAAATCGTTCTTCACCGGCAACCACCACTTCATTTTTTTCCGGTAACTTCTTCTCCTCCTTCTTTTTTTCGGGTACAAAGGGGATGGGATTTTCTGTCTTTTCTTTTACTTCCTGAGGAACTGTTGTGATCGCCTCAGCCTTCAATGCGGTGTCGACCTGAAACTGCGCGGAAGTGTCGGTGGCATTTGGAGCAATGGATTTGAGAGAATCTACCGTGTGACGCAAGTAGGCAAGTTCTTTGCGCATGGACTCATCCTGTGAAGGTTTTTCATCACAACCGGTTATCGATACTATAGAAAGTATCAATGAAAAAAAAGCGAAAAGCTGAGTATTGAATCGTTTCATGTCAATTCGATTTTGGCAATTTAAACCCGCAAACCAAATACTGGACCAAAATGTGAAATGATAAGGATGGCTTCCCCCTTTTAATAACCGCAGAGAGAGCGAAATATATGTCGCGAAGGAAGGCGCAGATTGATTCACGGCACGTGGAGTGGCCTCATCAATCGAAAGCACAAAGCTCTTCAGCACATTAGCACATTAAAAAGCCGCACACGCCATCATCCAATCAGCTAATTTTCTAATTATCCCATTAAAAGGAACAATTCTCAATCGAAGGCACAAAGCTTCTCAGTTCATAAGCAAATTTCCTCTGGATTATGACCCGCAAAATATGAATCGTGCCTACAGCACTTATTTAACTATCTGATGATCTCTTTTACATTCGGACTGAAGTCCGATGCAAGGATATGATTTCGAGCCTACGGCTCTCGGCAGCTGCCCATTTTGATCTTAAAATGAACGACTACCTTAAAAATCATACAGCACATCCCCCAGGTCGCAAACCCATTATGTACAACTTTTCCAGAGCGAAGCGTGGGATTAGACGCATTAGCACATTGAAATGCTTCTCAGCACAACTTGTCCAGAGCGCAGCGTGGGATTAGCACATTAGCACATTATAGAGATTCCTTCTTCTCCTCCACTCCATCCGCATGCTTCGCGAATCGCAGACTACTACGATCATGCACTTTGTCGAAGCCATCCCACGGCCATCCGCCAAATTGTGTGGCATGGTAATCTTCAAAAGCCTGCTGAATTTCTTGTTTGGTATTCATCACAAACGGACCGTATTGCATTACAATCTCGCCGATTGGACGACCTTGCAAAACGAGTATGCTCACTTCTTCGCTACCTGCTTTGAGTTCTATTGCAACATCCGGAATGACTTCTGCCGAACTGTATTTTGTGAGCTGTTGATCAGCAATGGTGAGTTCTTTGCCTTCGTAGAAATAGATAGAGCGGTTGATGCCTTTTGATGCTGCAGGCAATGTCCATGTCGCTCCGGCTGTCATCTTGATATTCCAAACTGCAACTTCGTTTTCCTCTTTTGCAGCCCACGAATTGGGCGGTGGTGATGACGCTTTGATGGTATCGATTTTTCCCGCAATGACTTCTACATTCGTTGTAAGTCCGCTGGCATCGGTGTGCACATAATTCGGAATGAGATCGCGCCACAACATCTTAAAGTGTGGCTCTACCATTTTGTCTCTCGCCGGCAGATTGAGCCATATCTGGAAGAGTTCCATGGGATTTTCTTCCGTCTCACTTAACAATGGAAACATTTCGGAATGCTGCACACCTTTTCCTGCTGTCATCCACTGCACATCGCCGTTGCCATACCGACCTGCTGCGCCCATGCTGTCTGCATGATCTACCAAGCCTTTTCTAACCACAGTAATCGTTTCGAAACCGCGGTGCGGGTGTCCGGGAAAACCGGGAACAACTTTACCGTGGTACATGCGGAAACCATCTTTGATAATAAAATCATCGCCCAGATGACGACCAGTAAGCGGAGTTACAGGCCCCATTTCGGAATTGCCTTTTGGAAATGCGTCTTCGTGGTGTACACAAAATAAAAATGGATCCTGTGTCTCCCAGTTAAATCCGAGGGGCTGTGTTTTTTTGATGGGGTTCATGGGCTTTTCGTCTTTTTGAGCTTCCTCTTCCGCTGCTTTGATCGAGCTTACAAATGGTGCGGCAATGGCGGCAGAAAGTGCCAGTCCAGCGCGGGCCAGAAAATTTCTGCGTGGAAGTTTTGTACTCATGGTGATTTTCCGTTTGAGGATTTGTATCAATTTCTACTACCACGCAAATATGAAATGAAAAACGAGAAACATATTCATTTGCATAAAAGAGTTGATCGGGGTTAAAGAAGATGCTCATGGCGCGGGCTTCTGCGCCATTGAAAGCAAACTAAGATCCCAGAGTCTACATCACATGTGCTGTCTCTCTCAGTGCATCGGAACCAAAAACCTTGCAGAAAATGAAGCCCACAAGCCGATTGAATAAGCGGTACAAAGAATAACTTCATATTTGCCATTGCCTGCATCACGTATGATAAGAGGTTGATCGGCCGCAATAAAATCCGTTTGATTCCGACTGATGTATACTTTATTGGAATTGTTAGGCGGATAAATCGTTGTTGTATAATAAATTCCGGGAGTTACAAACCTCCCAAACTGAAAAGAATAATCGTTATTTCCACCTTCAAATATAAATTCCGAATTAGGATAGTCGCCGTTATAAAAATAATTGTGCAAGTTTGCGATTGTATAGCTGGTCGAATTGTATTCGATTTTGCCTAAGTCTAGGCTGCATGGCACGGTAACCGGATTCTCTTCACAAGGTCCCGAATCTATTAATTCACTTACTCCAAATGTCTCGAGGTTCGCAGCAAATGCGTAAAACTGAACCGATCTTCCGCCACTGAATGATCTTCTTTCGCCATTTTCGTTCATATAGTAATAACAAACTACTTCGAATTCACCGTTATTCACCTGGGCGATATTCAGACGATCGTCGTTTTCAAAATTTCCATTTTCCCCGATAATGATGCCGGCATTTGTAATTGCAGATGCTCCTGGGTCTTCAATTCTGCCTGCAACAGTCATAGTTGCCTTCGCCGGATCATAATCCCATGAGGTTATTTCAACAACGGGATAATCGCCTGGAGCCAACTCCTCTCGTTTGCCACAGGATACCATGGATGCAAAAATCAAAAATATCCCTGCCCATTTCGCTGCATGAAAAATGCTCTCATTCATATTCCGAAGTATTGTCTAAGTTCAAAATGATTGAAGTGAACAAACCGAACATGCCTATTGCTTTACCATTGAATTCGGTCGTACTCGATAACACAACAGAACTCAATCTTACAGCATATCTATCCGTGAGAGAATACTGGCATCCTAAACCCATATCAACACCAAAACCCAGTCCGCGATGCGACTCAATCTTCACATCTGTTGAGTACGGTCGAATTTTGGCATAGCGCTCATTGAACAAAATTAAACCCAATCCCAGATCCAAATCAATGGACAATCTATTTCCACGATAGACTTTGAACAATCCGTCAAAAGCGAAATTTGTGGCATTCATGGAGAAATTATTCAGATAGGTAATATCATTGAGGTCAACCGAAGAATAATACGTCCGCAATGTTGCGTAAGGAACATTTTCATATCTCCCAACATTTCGCATAAATGACACAAAGTATTCGATGTCCATCCGTTTGCCAATTCGCGCCTGGAAGCCAATATGTCCGCCATATCCCGGATAAGTTGCGTCGCCAAGATTCCGGGTATAGATTCCGGAATTCAGACCCAAAACAACCTGTGAGCTGGCGTTTTCAGCACTGGCAAACGCAAACAAAATAAGAAGAATGGTCAATAAGACCTGATTTGATTTACGCTTCATTTGCCAAATATAATTGTTGTGCAAAAAAGATGGTTTATCCCACCAATGAAAAGGCATGAACACACCTGTTCGCTATTCAATCCGTTACCTGAACATCACTTACGCCAAAACCATTTTTGTTAACCGCGTGAGCATATACATACAATGTATTTTGTGTAATAAGTGATGAGTAATCATTTTCCGTTTCCTGGTAGAAATAAATGAAAAATATAGCATTCAATAATTCACGTATCAATACGCAATCGTTATGCTGGCTGAAAGCCAGTGAGAGGCACAGTCACGGGCTAGCTTCGCTGAAGCCCGCGCCATTCGGGAATATTCTGCCTAAAATGGAATAGTTCGAATATGCTATGGAATCTTTTCCATTTCTTGAATACTTAATTGCCGGAACGGGTATCGTATCCAAGTCACCTTTGTATTTCGCGAATCCTGCTGTGAACGTATAAAAAAAACCATCTTCACCCTTCGTTACATAACCTAGCTGACCTCCTTTTCCAGGCTGATTGAGTCGCCTGTCTTCACCGCTCCATGGAGTATAATTCAAGCCGGTAAGCAATTGTGTATGCATAGAATTGTCTATCGCAAAAAGGAGACAAATCAACGTAATATAAATTCGAGCGTATGGCATGCTATAGAAATAACGGCAATATTGAAACACAAATTAATCATCAATCACCACCAAAAAACTCGTCGAAAAAGTATTGCTTGTACCAGACTCAAATGGGCTTTCACAAAGCGTCACGAGCATATGCTCTTCATCGTAAGGTTCAATGTAAACGGTCTGTCCGGCAATAATTGTGTTATAATCATCATCACGGATGCTTACATCAAACAAACCCGCAGTTCCGATATTCAAAGTTGTGGTATAAGTGCCCGGAGCAGCTATCTTATTAAATATAAATGCGAAATCAGTAGATCCAAGGTCTAAATAGATAACGGAAGTCAAATCGCCATCCTCATTGTATTCTTGAGATTGAAATGCACTCAATACATTGTATTCAAACGCTCCAACATTGGCAACGTCAACAACCAACTCACATGGCACCTCCAACTGCGCAACTTCAAAAGGCCCTATCTGTTGCAATTCACTAACTCCAAATCCATTCTCGCTCACAGCGAATGCAAAAAAATAGATCGTCTTATTTCCATTGAATAAATCCAATTCGTATTGGCTGCTGAAAAAGTGATAGTAGGTATAGGTGAACTTATTATCGACAACCTCGGTCAATACCTCATTATTGTCTTGTAAAAAGTCAGACCGATCTGACAAGCGAAATCCGGCTCCTTCGATAGTGCTCCTGCCAGAACTCACTATTTCCGCAGTGATTGTAACGGATGCATTTTCCGCGTTGTAACTGGCAGAAGTAATCTTCACAACAGGAAATTCTTCTGGCCAGGTATCTTTTCCCTTTTTGCAAGAAATCAATATACCAATTGACGCAAATAGTATACAGACCGGTTTTATGAATTGTATTCGAATCATGTCAAAGTGATTAATAATCCAGATTTCTTA
Organism: Flavobacteriales bacterium; assembly: GCA_046153915.1. GTDB lineage: Bacteria > Bacteroidota > Bacteroidia > Flavobacteriales_D > Sanyastnellaceae > JANNVZ01. Next base: position 7,308 of record JBJXFC010000090.1, on the reverse strand, counting down.
CAATACCAATCGAGAATCCGAATTTCGATACTGGCCCATCGTAGTATTGCTGTGCGCTGAAAAGCATGCTCAATTGAGCACGGAGTGCAATACCATCTGTCCATAAATACTCTGAACCAATTCCGAGTGCAAAATTGAGCGATACATCTCTGTCTGCGGTGGAAGATGATTCATAATTTTGATAGGGCTTTGTTTGGGTCCCTCTAAACGTAAAAATGCCAATACCTAACCCAAAATCCGAATCAAAACTTAATCTTTCTTTTCTGAAAAAAGTCAGGACCGCGTCCAACGAAAAATTGGTAAGGTTTAACCTCAAATCATTCTGATACACTAAATCAACTTCATTCAAAAAACCTGTTTCGATGCCGTTGTCCAAAGGGAAAGATTCATATTTTCCTGGAACACGAAGAAAAGAAGCCTGATAATTCAAAGCAAACCTCTCGCGCGATTGAACTTTGAATCCCAAATAACCACCGTAACCCGGTCTGGTGACATCGCCCAGATAAGACGTAAACTTGGCGGTTTGAAGACCGCAAGTTAGCTGCGCATGCAACCTTGGGGCGGGCATCATGGCCAACACAAAAAAAGTGATGCCAAGCATGTAAAAGCGAAACTTCTCAAAAATCCCTGAATTCATAGATCTTGGTTGCATTTTGGAATAGTCAACAAATATAACCAGTCTCACAATTTCTGCATTCTCCCAAAATAATCGGAATTGAATTGTGTAAACGAATTACATCAGAGTTTTTTCCTGTCAAATTGATTGGCATGAGCGCCTTTCACGATCCCGGATATGTAAGTGGAATGATCAAATAGGGCGGATTCTGGGTTTAATTGCAACTGTCGGCAGCACTGGCCTTCTGGCACATATTGCCAACGCTTTTAGAAAATAGCTACCATCTTCTTGCGTGGAATCTAAACACACCTGGTACATTATCGGGCAGCAGCGTACCATCACAAAGTGAAATATCCAGAGAATCACTGCCTAAATGTTCAACATACAAAAAACTACCTGCAGCCATTTTTTTGCCTATAAACTCAATATAAACTTCTTGCGTATTTCCGTTGTCAGGCTCCTCCGCAGTCATGTAAATACCTTGGGTAGCCATGCGATTGAATCGTATGGTAAAGTTGTTCAAATTATCCGCGTTGTTCAAAACAGTGATATAACTCAAATCTGAACCGTAAAAATCGTTTTCGATGTTCAGGGTACTTAAATTGGTACCATGTTGTATCGTATTTAACTCCAGATCACAAGGAGTATCAACTTCCGCAACGTAACAAGGTTCGCTTTTTTTCACTTCACTCAAACTAAATCCAAGCTCATTTACCGCATAGGCCTTTCCAAAAATTTCAATACCATCGTCCAACAATACTGATTCCCATGGGTACCCGTAAATATAAAACGTTGTTGTGAACTCATTTCCATTTAAAACCGATCGGTGCATGTTCCAAAAGCCTGAAGCCTCATCCGGCGTGCTGGTATAAAAGCCAACCTCAACGATATCGTAATTCCCTTTGGATATTACTTCACCTTTCAAAGTCATGGAACCATTTGCAGCATTAAATGAAATGTCTTTTAATTCTACAACGGGATATACATCCGACAATTCCTTTGGCTTGCAGCCTAAAAAAAACGCTCCTGCCAGAAACGCCATAAATCCAAGGATGCAGGGAGAATAAAGTCTACGTTTCATTAGTCAGCATTTAAGTTTATTACCATTCCTGCAAATACTACAAGCCTACTTTTAGTATAATCTGATTTCTTGTCCATGATCATGTTTGACACATCCAATCTCAGCGAAAAAGATTCATTTATGATATATTCTGAACCTACAGACATCGAGAGACCAAAATGTTCGACCCTATACAAGTATGTCACGTCATCACCATAGGGAAAAATATATTCACGCGTACCTTTATGTCTGAATATGGATAAATAAGGACCTAAATCAGCAAGGAAGCGAATTCTATCTCTTTTATAAATCTCATATTCCAATTTGGCTTCAATGGTAGTCATCCGAATACTGAAATCCCTGACATATTGCATGGGATCCTTATAGTCGTCGTAATCAGCAGGAAAAATATCAAATGCTGCATTGCATTGAGAAATTCCAAGATTGCAGGCACCATCCAATTTGTCCATTAATTCAAACCTGCCACCAACCTGAAAACCAAATCCTACTTTACATATATCGCCATATTGGGCGCGCATTTTGGTGGATTGAAGTCCAAAACTCACCTGTGAAAATAAGTGGATACTGCCAAACAAACCCATTACAATCAATATGGTTTTTAGTAAGGGATATGTGCTACTTCGCAATGACATAATTAAAGAATAGTGAAATATTTAATTCGCATTATTTATTCCCAGTCATAGTTTTCAGACCACTTGTAAAACTTTGCTATTTCATTAGGGTGTTTCTTAATCCATTTTTTAATCTTCGAATTCTTGAGCGAAGCAAAGGCCACATTCGAAAAGGTCTCAAGATGTCCCATGTCATTCATCGCAATAAAATAAGGTGCATAATACTCCCAGTAAAATCCATTCCCTTCATTTTTCCCAGAAGCCAAAGCACTGGCGACGCTTTGCATTCTATTCTTGAATTTTATTGCCTCCGAATCCTTTTTGTTTGCCTTGGTTAAATCCAAAGCACCAGAAAGTGAGAGCATCATTTCAACCATACCGAAATTATTCGGATTGGGTTTGCCTGTTGCAGTTGTGTCACCAAGAATATCTCCATTCAGAGTTATTGATATTGAATTTTTTCCTGTCTTTTGAGATGAGCCAGCAATCAAATCCCGCAATACCGATAAGCAATATTCAGCTCGAGGACCTTCAGGTTCAACAACAAGAAATCGCGAAAGCGCCATGATTGCAGGGATTTTGTTGCCCTTTTGAGCCTGGATAAGTCCGATTATTCTATGTGTGCCGGCATGCATAGGGTTTAACTCAGCAGCCTTGTGAAAGCTCAGAAGTGCTTTGTCATAATCCTCATTCACTGAAATAGAAACTCCTAAATTGAAGTGCAACAAATAATCGTCGGGGAATTGACTGATAGCTTCATTGTAGATATCGATTGCTTCGTCATTCTTCTTGAGAGCATCCAAAGCTGAACCATACGTGCTATAAACCGATGCGAGAAGAGGATCTCCTTTGTGATTGCTGATGGCTCTTTTGCAATACTCAACAGATTCTTCATATCGCCCCATACTCATTAACGAAAGGGCCATTTCTGCCAAAGCCTCCATGTTATTGTTGTCAAGCTCAAGCGCTACTTCGTATTTCTTGATGGCTGTAGCAAAATCACCCCTGTCATGAGCTGCGATACCTTCATTAATTTTATTTTTTGCTCCCTCAGGATCTTGCGCCAAAACGCTGAAATGGATTGCTGTGAGCAACCAAAAAGTGAGAATATTTTTCAATGAATAAAGGATTAGATTACGAAAATAACCCAATTTGCCATGATTGCACAAATTCAACCTTAAATGGTGACACACATTCCCACAAACGAAAAGTTTATGGGTCTCCTTATTGCTGCAAATACTCTTTTACCGAAGCGACAATAAAATCCAATTGTTCTGTTCGCAACTCAGTATGCATCGGCAAAGAAATAACCCGTTTGCACAAGTCTTCGGTAACTGGAAAATCACCCTCTTTATACCTCGGATCTGAATAGGCTTTTTGCATGTGCAATGGAACGGGATAATACACCATGGCAGGAATTTTTTTCGACGCAAGAAATTCCTGCATTTTGAAACGATCGATTCCATCAGTAATCAGCGTGTATTGATGAAAAACGTGCGTGCTATTGGTTGCCCTAACAGGTGTTCTTAGTTGTTTTATGCCTGCAAATGCACGATCGTAATAATCTGCCGCAGCTCTCCTTGCATTGTTGTATTCATCGAGATGGCGCAGTTTGATATCCAGCACCGCTGCCTGCATCGCATCGAGTCGTGAATTAACTCCAATACTATCATGGTAATAACGCACCACCTGTCCATGGTTGGCAATCATGCGCATTTTAGCGGCCATATCGTCGTCGTTCGTAAACAATGCTCCTCCATCTCCATAACAACCCAGATTTTTGGATGGAAAAAAACTTGTCGCGCCAATAATGCCCATTCCTCCGGCACTCACAATAGCACCGTTGCTAAAAGTATATTTTGAACCTATGGCCTGAGCCACGTCTTCGATTACATAAAGATTGTGTTTTTTGGCCAGCCCAAGAATGGCTTCCATGTCTGCACATTGACCAAACAAATGAACAGGCACTATCGCCTTTGTTTTGGGAGAAATAGCCCTTTCGATGGCCTTTACATCAATATTAAAGGTCTCCGGATTTACATCAACCAATACGGGTTTTAACTTGAGCAGGGCAATAACTTCGGCTGTTGCCACATAGGTAAATGAAGCTGTAATGACTTCATCGCCGGGCTGAAGATCAAGCGCCATCATCGCAATTTGAAGTGCATCTGTTCCATTGGCACACGGAATAACGTGTTTGATGCCGGTATACTTTTCGAGGTTTTCCTGAAAAGATTTGACCACCGGACCACCAATAAAGGCAGTACTCTGAACTACATCCAGCAGCGCTTTGTCCACCTCGGGTTTAATCTTTTGATACTGACCTGCGAGGTCTACCATGTGAATAGGATTCATACACTTCAATATTGAGGCGGCGAATGTACAATCAGAGGTGGATTCCCAAGAGCCTATTTAAGATTTCATGAACTGAATTGTTATGGTGGATTTTTTTGCACAGACAAGGCAAAATTTCAGAGAATAGTGCCTCCTATTTGATGAAATTTTAACGAAGTATTTGCTAAAAAGACACATAACAAGCGGTTTGATGGAATTTTAAACAGGCTCTAGATCAAACGTTGGATTGTATCTTTTTTTGCCTGTACATTGCACCCATGCAGAAATTATTGTTCAGCGCACTCGCAATAATTCAGTTTACCACACTTTTTGCTCAGTTCCAGGTTCGGGACAGCAGTTTGTTTGACCCTCACATCAGCCTGAGTTATGCTTACCAGATTCCAGGTGGCGATATGGCCGATCGTTTTGGCAACAACCACAACATTGGATTTGGATTTCACATCAAGTCCAAAACCAATTGGTACTATGGAATTCAGGCTACGTACATGTTTGGCGGAAAAGTAATGGAACCCGGACTGATGCAGAATCTGAAAACCGAAGACGGCTACATTCTCGACAATCAGGGCCAGATCGCCAAAGTGCTTGTGATGGAACGCGGATTTACTACCACGGCAGATTTCGGGAAGTTGTTCAACGTCATGGGACCCAATCCGAATAGCGGTTTGCTCACTGTTTTTGGAGTAGGCATACTTCAGCATAAAATCCGGATTGAACACCAGCAAAATGAAATAACACAACTCGAAGACGACTATTTAAAAGGGTATGACAGGTTAACCAATGGACTTGCTCTGCGCCAATTTGTGGGCTATTTCCACATGAGCAGCTACAAACTCTGGAATTTCTTTATCGGTGTTGAAGCCTGGCAAGGTTTTACTCAAGGTCGTCGCGAATTTAATTTTGATACCCGCACAACAGATACTGCCAAACGCATGGATACGCTTCTCGGATTGCGCGCCGGATGGACACTTCATTTGTATGTGAGAGCGCCCGATAAGTTTTACTACAATTGATGTTTATGCTGGCCCAGTTTTTCTACAACCTTGGCATATACGGTTACTCAGGTGCCATTTCGATTGCTTCGTTGTGGAATAAAAAAGCTGCATTGTGGATCAACGGCAGAAAAAACTGGAAAGAACATCTCCTTCAATGGAAATCACAAAACTCAGGCAAATTATTTTGGTTTCATTGCGCTTCACTCGGCGAGTTTGAACAAGGAAGGCCTGTATTGGAAGCCATTCGGAAATCACATCCGGAAATCAAGATTTTGCTTACTTTTTTCTCACCTTCAGGATTTGAAATAAGAAAAAAATACCAAGGTGCCGATTTCATTTGTTATCTGCCGGCAGACACTCCGACCAACGCACATTCATTTCTGGAAATAATAAAACCAGATGCTGTATTTTTTGTGAAGTATGAATATTGGTCTAACTATTTTTTTTCATGCAAGAAGCAGAATACTCCATTGTTTGTTATTTCAGCCATTCTGCGTCCTGATCAACGGTTTTTTGGCGTTTTTAAATCTTATTGGCTGAAGGTTTTGCGGTGCGTCGATCACTTCTTTGTGCAGAATGAGAAAACACTTGATCTGTTAAACGAAAACGGATTTCAAAATGCGACCTTATGCGGTGATACCCGATTTGATCGTGTCGTAGAAATTGCAGCCAAAAGCAAAGAAATTCCTGAAATCGCTGCATTCGTTCAAAATGCGTTCACCCTTGTTGCAGGAAGCAGTTGGCCGCAAGACGAAGAGTTGATTGCCCGATCGGCACATTTGGAGCGTGTCAAAGTCATTTGTGTACCGCATGAAATTAATGAGACACATATTCTAGCCATAGAAAAAAAATTTCCGGACAGCATTCGTTGGTCACAACTGAGAGGTAAGTCACTGAACAATTCCAAAGTGATGATAGTAGATTCGATTGGCATGCTGTCATCTATATACCAATACGCCGACGCAGTGATGATTGGCGGTGGATTTGGAAAAGGCATTCACAATACGTTGGAAGCAGCTGTGTGGGGAAAGCCAATTGTATTTGGACCTAAGTTCGAAAAATTCGAAGAGGCTCGTGAACTTATTCGCCGGAAAGCTGCTATATCTATCATTAACCAGCAGGAGTTCGACACGTTCCTCGATGAAATCCTGAACCATGCTGACAAAAAGAATTCCATGAGCCAGATTGCAAAAGAGTATGTGCAAAGCAGCGCTGGTGCGACATTGAAGATTGTGGATCGTTTAAAATCACAAAATATCCTTTGATCGGAATAAATTCGCCGAAATGTCAGAAGAAGTATACCGCATATTGTTAGTGGAAGATGAGGAAAGCCTGTCATCGATGTTGAAACTCAACCTGGAGATGGAAGGCTACAAAGTCATTTTGGCGATGGATGGAATGACTGCTCTTGATAAATTTCGTTCGCAGGCTTTTGATCTGGCAATACTGGATGTGATGCTTCCCGAACTCGATGGATTTGCATTGTGTCAGACTGTAAGGCTCGAAGGAAATAAAACACCCATCCTTTTTCTCAGCGCAAAAGGCAGCGGAAAAGACCGCGTAGAAGGTCTGCGCATTGGTGGTGATGATTATTTATCCAAACCATTTGAATTGGAAGAATTGCTTTTGCGTGTTAGCAAACTCATCAAACGC
>JBJXFC010000088.1:0-13491 GCA_046153915.1 Flavobacteriales bacterium | reverse complement strand
AAAGAGCACATATCAAATTTGTTCAGAAAACGTCCAAATACTCCAAGTGGCAATTTCACTCCGCTCTGTGCTTGCAGGTAAAGTTCTCCGATTTTCAGTTTATCCCCAGCATGTTTTTTGAGCAGGTTTTCGAGCACAAGTGCTGACAGGCCGAGGCTGTATGCATTGAGGATTAGAAAATGTTCTTTTTTGTCCAGGAGTTGCAAAACGCCTTCCATCATTTCGGCAATGTTTTCTTCGAGTTTCCATTTCTCGCCTTTTGGACCATGTCCAAATGCCGGTGGATCCAGAATAATGCCCTGGTAGGTATTGCCCCTGCGCACCTCGCGTTGCACAAATTTGAGGGCATCATCCACCATCCAGCGAATCTGCTCAATGCCGCTCAACTGCATATTTTCATTGGCCCAGGTCACCACCTGTTTGATGCTGTCGACATGCGTTACATCCGCTCCGGCTGCGGCAGCAGCAAGGGATGCTCCACCAGTGTAGGCAAAAAGATTCAGCACTTTTGGCTTATCTGCTCCCATGGCACTCACACAATCGGCGATATAATCCCAGTTCACGCTCTGTTCGGGAAAAATACCGACGTGTTTAAATGATGTAAGTCCGAGACGAAAAACAATATCCTGCTGATTGGGCAGGGTGTATTGCATGCGCCATTGATCGGGCATCTTTTTTATCTTCTGCCACTCACCCGAATTGGACGTTTTCTGAACAAATTTGATATGTGCTCTTTTTTTCCATTCCGTTTCCGTAAGAACTCTTGACCACACTGCCTGTGGCTCCGGACGAATGGTGATGAACTCGCCAAATCGTTCAAGTTTTTCGAAGTCACCACAATCGATGAGTTCGTAATCTTTAAAGTCGTCTGGTGATAATAATTGGATTTCCATAGTGATGGCCAAAAATAGCGAAGGTGAGCTTATAAGCAGCGGTTTTGAATTACACTGTCAGAATGCTGCATCTTTGCCCAAAGATTTGCATGAATTTCAGTTTGATCGGCACCGGTAACGCAGCCTGGCATTTTGCCCGAATGCTGCGCCAACACGGACATTCGCTACTACAGATCTGCGCCAGAAACCAGGATTCTGCACGCGAATTTGATGCTGAAATCATTGCCAATCCGGGTGATTTTTCAAAAGAGAATGATTTGATCATCCTGGCGGTGAAAGACGACGTCATTTCAGAATTGTCGAAACTCGTGCCCATAAAAATTCCGGCTATACATGTTTCGGGAGCTACTTCTATTGAGGAACTTATTCAACAAAAAAAAGGGGTGGTATGGCCAGTACAAACAATCAAAAAATACGAAGAGACGGATCATAGCCGCACGCCTTTTCTCATTGAAGCCTCTGACGAAGAAATGAAAAATCTGCTCATGCATGTGTTTCAGCAGATTTCCACAACCGTTTATTATGCCACTGGAGAACAACGCGCCCAAGCCCACATGGCAACCGTATTTGCCAATAATTTCACTACTCAATTGCTTTCTATTTCCGAAGAAATTTTGAAGGAACAACAATTGCCTTTGGATGTCGTGCTGCCCTCATTGCGCGAAATCATTCATAAACTGGAGACTAAAAAACCATTGGAAATACAGACTGGACCCGCGCGAAGAGCGGACATGGCAACTATTCAAAAACAAATTGCCTTCCTTCAGGACAAACCTGAGTTCCAGGAAATTTACACTCAATTTACAAATCGCATTTTGCGTATTTATCACGGTCATGAATTATAAATCCCAACTCAAAGAAATATCGACTTTCATATTTGACGTGGACGGAGTTTTTACGGACAATATTGTTTGGCTTACACCTGAGGGCGAACAAATGCGCACAGCCAATGTACGTGATGGTTATGCTGTTCAATTGGCCGTAAAAAAAGGCCTGAAAATTTGCATCATAAGCGGAGGAAAAAGTGAAGCAGTTCGCAAACGATTCGAGGGACTTGGAGTGCAACACATCTTTCTGGGGTCGGCAAAAAAGATTGATGTTTTTCATGAATTTCTGAAATCACAAAATCTAATACCAGAAGAAGTTTGTTACACCGGTGACGATATTCCGGATTTCGCGGTTATGAAATCTGTGGGGCTCTCATGTTGTCCAGCTGATGCTGTGCAGGAAATAAAATCTATCTCCAATTACATCTCGCCATTTGGCGGAGGAAAAGGATGTGTGCGTGATTTGCTGGAGCAGGCGCTTAAAGTAAAAGGCCTTTGGATGGATGAAGAGAGTATGATCTGGTAGACCGGTTTATTGCAATAAAGCTTCGATCTCTTCCATTTTGGTATCCGAAAAAGTTCCACTTGTGTGGTAGATGATTTTTCCATTCTCATCCAATACAAAGAAATAAGGTTGATTCTTATCAGATAATCCGAGGTCTTTGTCGTATGGACTCAATTCACCTTTGTAAAAAAGTATGTAGGGGAATAAATCTTTGCGGTTGCTTTCTTTTAGTTTCTTACGGGTGCTTTCGTATGCCGCCTGTTTTAGGCCGATATACATCGGAACGAAATAAAGATTCACATCATAATCTTTGTCAAACATGCCCACTTTCGCCACAAATTTATCGTAAACCGGCTGGTACCACGACATCAGAGCTTCTTCAGCTTTGGAGCTATAGGCCATGCCAATGATTGACTTTTTGCCTTTCACTGCATCGGGGATGGTTACTGATTTTCCTTCCAGGGTTTCGCCGGAAAGAGACGGAAATATTTTTCCTTCAGGGCTTATCACGAATGACAAAGCCACCATACCAATGGCTAAAATTGCAAACTTCATGGTGTTCGATTATAATGAATGCAAACGCAAGAATGAAAAATTCATTGCGCAGAAAAAAAAATTGAAATGCGAACTATCAGACCTCAATTTCATGGCAAGCCAATTCTTCTTTCCCTTTTCGGGTAAGCGAATAGCCCATGTTGTTGCGGTTCATGATATACCCTTCCAGGTAGAGATTTGCAACTCTTTCTCCCAACTGAGCGCTTCTTGTGTTGTGGGCATCATCGTGTTCGATGCGGCTCCAGAAACCGGTTTCAAGTTGAGTCAATTTGATAAGTTGATTCTTATTGTTTCGTTTGAATGCCTGAATAATATCGAGGATAACGTAATCGTATTTATCAAGAAGCATAGGCGTAACGATTATAAATAGATAGGGTCAAAATTGGAATTCGGTTAGTGTGTTCGAAAGCAGAATTACTAATTTTCTGCCATGCGTAACAGGTTGCCGAATGTATGCTCGGTTGGACACCATGTGCATGTTCTTCAAAAAGATTTGCTGACATTTTATTAACCCGAATTTCATATTGAAAACTCAAATCCCGCCTCTTTTAATCACACATTTAATTTTGAAGCATATATTGCACTCATAAATTTTTTTCCAGATGAAATATTTCTACACCGGATTATTGCTTTTTATATCTGCTGCTCATTGCATGGCACAGGTTGAAATTACAACCTCGAATCTGCCGCAAGCAAATGACATTCTTGTAACTCAAAATGCAACACTTCTCCAGGAGGTTGATTTGGAAGCAACTGGCGAAAATGTAACCTGGGATTTTGGTCCGGAAATACTTATGTATATGGGAACCAACAACAATACTACCTGTTATGATGTAGACAATACGCCGATTGCCTATCAATTCCTGTTTAACAATCCTTTCGATCCCGAGCACAATAGCGATTTCGGTTTGGGAATTGAATCCATCGAAGTTGGCACATTTACTTTCGAAGATGCCTATCAATATTACCAGAACAATTCATCCAAATATGCCGTTACTGGCATGGGTGTTACCATTAGTGGAATACCCATTGCGGCTGTTGCAAATGATCCGGATGTGATTTATGACCTTCCCCTTAACTACAATGACGCCGATAGTTCAGACACCGAAATGGAATTTACCATTCCTACAATAGGCTACTGGGGCTCTAACCAACAACGCGAGTATATGGTAGATGGCTGGGGAACATTGGAGATTAACGGACTTTCGATAGATGTACTTCGATACAAAGCGGTGATCAACGGAACAGATTCACTTTACAGCGACCTTTTCACCTTCGGCACAACACTGCCGCGCCCCGAAACCGTTGAATACCGCTGGCTGAGTCCACTTTACAATGTACCTGTGCTTCAAATTACAACACAAGGAGGATTCGTAACGACAGTATTAACTGCCAATATTTTTGCTTCATCCATAACTGAAATCGCTGACAACAATCTTGTCTATCCCAATCCGGCATGCGATATTGTCTCCATTCAAAATGGACCAGCTGCCTCTGAACTATCCATCTTCACTATTGGTGGACAACTTATTCAATCATTCAAAGCATCCTCAAATCAATCGATCGATATCAGTGCCTATGCCCCGGGAATTTATTTCATCCGCATGGAACACAATGGCAGTATCGAACACATTCGATTTGTGAAAGAATAGACTTCCTGAAAAATTGGGTTTTACTAAGACCTGCAATTTTTAATCACAGGCATAATCTGAACTTGGATTCGGATCACAGAAATTCAACCCGGCGGTGTGAGTGCCAGTGCAAAGCGCGTGCAGGTTACCCATTTGAGGAATTCCGCCGCCGGTTACAGCGCTAACTTTCAGGTCTTCCAATTTCCTTGTACTTCTCGCAGCAAAAATGCCCAATGCATTGCTCACGTTGCCATAACTGGGTCGTTCCTGTACAATTCCAGACACCGGCGAGTTCACTTCAATATACGTGTTGAGAACTTCGTTACCCATGCTAACAATGAGATCAAAACAACGGGTTGAAAAACCATCGTAAGCACCTATCTCACGACGAATCAATGGACTTGCCGTTAATTTGCCTCCCAGAAATGAAAAGAAAGACTCGGCGTTGAACTCAATTTTGATTTGAGAATTCGTTGAAATATCCTCCACTTTGTATCCACCCAAATTAAAATCGACATGTTTCATTTCGCTGCTCAATTCTGTAGTCCAGGTAGCATCCGTATACGTGATTTCGCGGTAGTGAAAACGCAATACCGCATCATAGGATTTTGCTCCACTTGCAGGATACCATTTTACCTGCGTGTTTTCCGGATAAGTAATATTGAAAGGTGTGCCAGACGCCAGATTGATGGATTGGTCTTGCTGTGGTTGTTGGAATACCAGTTCTGATCCAACAATAATATCCGTTTCTGCAGTGACATCCTCTTTACTTGCAAAATCAAGAGCCAGTCGGTAATTGGAATCTTCGTCCAGGCCTGACGCAGGTGGAACGAAATAATAAAATGTCTGTTCCGGGCCGTAAAAAATACCATTGATATTTTTATTACTCACCGTTATAGCCGTGAGATCCCATTCTTCCATAAAATCACCATCAAAAAAACGCTGTACTTTTTTGGAGATAAATTCTGATTCATCGTATTCACTGCTATCACGAATGGACGCATACGCGGTGTTGTCGCCATCACCCAAAAAGGTGCGGTTTATTTTTACCCATTGTGTATCCAACGAATTGGTTTCTGTGTCGTTATTGGAGTCAGCATCAAGCAAAGCAAAAATAACGGTTGTACTTTTATAGGGCGCGTTGAGTTCAACTTCGGTTTCACAGCCTGCAAAAAAGAATACTGCTGCAGAAGCAAGTGTAAAAATGAATAAACGTTTGGCGAAAGTCATCATATGCTGCAAATGTATCTGAAGACGGAGCTTTAATAAGTAAGCTCCATCACTTTAATGCACAAAAATGAACGATTGCTTTCGTTCCTAAGACCTGTTTTGGACAAGCGGTATCAATTCATTGCAGATAAAAAAGCCATGGTGTCAACACCATCTGCATAGTCCCAAAGTTCGGGCTTTTGGGCCTTGCCAAAAGGCAAATACCCGTTTCCCACAATACACTGTATTTGTTCGCTGTGTTTTGTGATATAGGCATTTATCTCTTCTGCATGGGAATACCGGGTATAGAATAAGCTGCCCGTTGGAGCCGACAATTGCTCGTCTTCCTTCAGCAAAATGAATTCGTTGTCCAGCAGATCTTCGAGATTCAATAGCCAAACAGCCTTATTGTAATCGTAGTTATTGGCGTATTTGTTGTGGTTGATGATGTCTTGCTCAGGATAAATGGCGCCAAAAAAAGTATTGAGATCATATTTTTTTGGAACAAGCAAATGGCAAACATTTCGGCAGCCTAGTCCAAAATAATCAAAGATATCGCGGCACAAAAGCGACAATTCTTCAGGAGATTCATTTCCATTTAAAATTGCCACACTGGTGCGACTCTTGCGAATAATTCTGGGCACGTCCCTGAAATAATACTCAAAATGGCGAGCTGTGTTGTTGCTGCCAGTTGCTATAACCGCCTCAAATCCAGTCAATTTTGCTGAAACAATTTCATAAGCATGCCCAAAATCCGGATTGATTTGAACCAAAATTTTGAGCAACATAGGAATGAGAAGCGCATCATCAGAAGAAAGTTTGATTTGCGCTTTGTGCCCCGATAACAGCACGCACAATACATCATGCCAGCCCACAAGCGGGATGTTTCCGGCGCAGATGATGGCAATGGATTTCGGGTTTTGTACCGTGAACGAATACTGACTCAGCCAGCGATCCATATTTTCTGCTGTCATGGCTTCGGACCAGGCCAATAAAGCCTGTCGCACACTCTTTTCTACAAACCAGCCATTGGATTGATAATGAGTTGAAATTACATGTTGACATGCATCAAATTCATCTGCCGTCAATCCACTTTCAAAACCCGGCCAGGCCTTGTCACGACCGAGATATCCTAAGGTTTGTGCCAATTGAACAAAAGTCGATTTTCGATGTTCCATGCTCATAAGGTTGCGCTGATGTATTTTCGCGCGAAAATACCATACCCTGTTTCTGAGATGGCAATAATGATTACTGATGAATGCATCAATTGCGGTGCATGCGAACCGGAGTGTCCAAACAATGCAATTTACGAAGGTGGTGCTGAATGGAAATACGCCGATGGAACCGGTCTGCGCGGCATTATCGTGCCTCTGAACGCAAATGGCGAAGTGGATTCCGATTCCAGTCACGAACCCGTGAGCATGGACGTGTATTACATTGTTTCCGACAAATGCACAGAATGTGTCGGTTTTCATGACGAGCCACAATGCGCTGCCGTTTGCCCTGTCGACTGCTGCGTAGACGATCCCGATCACCGCGAATCGAAAGAACAACTTCTTGCCAAAAAAGAGTTTATGCATTTGTAAAACTTGCTCTCTGGCTATTTAGAGCGATTAGTGCGCTCTTCAATTGAATTTGTGGAGAAATTGAAAGACAGCGCTATTCTTTCTTTATTAAGCATACTACTTTTATCAAATCAGCGTTTTCCAAAGTGTATGAAGGTATTGTTCCTATTTGTTTTTTTTAGTGGATTGGCAATAAGCGCCTTTTCTGTCGATCTTCAGATTGCAGAAGATTCACTCGAAATCTACCACCGCGAAATGTCGCTTACTCATTCCGATGCGGTCAAAGATTCACTTTCAAGCCTGATGAAGGTACTTTTTGTTAGCACATTTTCGGATCCCAAAACGTTTGACTATCCTTTTTCCAAGCTGAAGTTTTCGACGATGAAATCTTCGGATAACCGCATCCGGATGTTCAATTGGAATATTCCTTATGAAGACGGCACCCATCGGTATCAGTGCTTTGTGCTTGTACGCGAAAAAAAAGGGGAATTCTATTGGTGGAAAGAACTCACCGATAGCATGAAAGAGTCTGAAAAAATGGAAAACAAGTTCTTCACTGATGATAAATGGCTGGGGGCATTGTACTATGAGATTATTCCCATGGACAAAAAAAACAAAGAGTCTTATACTTTGCTGGGTTGGGACGGAAAGGATCGCCTCACGACAAGAAAAATCATCGACGTAATGACGATTTCTGGTAAAAAAATAAAATTCGGTGCGGGGATATTTAAAGGAGATGACGGGACCAAAAAACGTGTCATCATGGAATACAGCGATGAGGTAAGTTCTTCTGTGAAATATTTCTCGCGCAAAAAATGCATTGTGGTAGACCATCTTTCTCCCAAGAATCCAAACATGATCGGAATCTATGCCGATTATGGCCCCGACGGCAGCTACGACATGTACACACTCGTTAAAGGCAAATGGGAAAAATCGGATAATGTAGACGTGAAACAATTTACTGAAGACGACAACAAACCCTTTATGAATCCGGGTAAGTAGTCGCCATTATTGCCTGCTCTGCGAAATCCGCACTTCTGTGGCGCCAAATCCGTACTCATTGTATGGGCCATCCATAAAGGTACAGTGGGGATAATAATTGTGCAAAATCTTGCGGATTTCGGCCCTCAAAATACCCTGACCAACACCGTGAATAAAGACAATACGCGGAATTTTTTTCTCCTCGGCAAGTCGTAACGTTCGTTCGAAATGTTCCAACTGAACCTGCACAATTTCGCCATTGCTCAGGTGGTTGTGTTTGTCCAGCAATTCATGAATGTGCAAATCGACCTCCATGGATTCGCCTTTGCGGCGCACGTTGGTGGCTTCTTTGTTCTTGTAAAGCAGTTTAAACTGGGCATTGGCCTTGCGGGCCACATTGGGATCCAGGTTGCGCTCCACCACATCGATAATATCTGGTTGTGTGGTCTCGTATTTGTCGTACTCCTTATTCCAATTGCCCACGGGCACAAGTTCTTCTTCAGGATGCTCATAGGTAAAACCATCCCGGTCTTCAACCAGAATCCATCCTTTACGGGGAAAAGCCACCACAATACCTTCTCCCTCATCATTGAGAAATTTCACCCGTTCTCCTCTGCGCAATTCCATGCCGCAAAACTATCGACGGAACGGGCGATTCCTACGATTTATGTCGGAAAAAATCATGAAACTCTCCAAAAATAACACTCGAAAAGATGCGATTTGTTAACTTGTGCCCCGACTAATACCGACGCTCTATGCCTTTGCGAAACCTTGCTTTTGTCATTTCAATATTATTTGTTACTTTAATTCAGGATTCTGCGCTTGCCATTAAAGACAAAAAGGATCCAATTCCTGATAAGCTAGATGGACTCTTTACTAAAAGCCTCAAGGAGTTTAATGTTCCCGGAATGGCCATTGCGATTGTGAAAGACGGGCAGGTGGTTTTATCCAAAGGCTATGGACTAAAAAATACCGAAACAAAGGAAAAGGTAGATGATAAAACCCTTTTTGCAATTGCGAGCAATACCAAGGCCTTTACCTCGGCTGCTTTGGCGATTCTGGTAGATGAGGGGAGAATTAAATGGACGGATAAGGTGCGTGATCACCTTCCCTATTTCAGTCTTTATTCTCCTTTTGTAAGCGAAGAAATGACCATTGCAGATTTGCTCTGCCATCGCAGCGGATTGGCAACGTTTAGCGGAGATCTGATCTGGTATGGCACAACACATTCGCGGGAAGATGTAATCAAACGTGCGCGATTTTTAAAACCGACTATGGGTTTTCGTGATGGATATGGCTATAGCAATATCATGTTTCTGGCAGCGGGAGAAGTTCTCGAAAATGTGACTGGGCGCTCGTGGGATGTGTATATCAAAGATAAATTTTTTGCCCCACTCGGAATGCTTCATTCCACCACAAGCATCCGGGATTTTAAATCTGAAACAAACCTGGCGACTCCACACAATGAAGTAAAAGGTAAAAATGTGCCTATTGCCTATGTTAATTGGGATAATATCGGGCCGGCTGGCAGCATTAATTCGTGTGTGAACGATTTAAGCAAATGGCTCATGCTGCAATTGGGAAAAGGTACTTACAACGAACGCCTGTTCTGGAATGAGCAGCGAAGCTATGAAATGTGGGAAAACATGACACCCAAACCGCTGAGTAAATGGCAACGTGAATACATGCCTTCTCGCCATTTCAACGGCTATGGCCTCGGTTGGGAATTGATGGACTACCACGGTTATAAAGTGGTGAGCCATGGTGGTGGCTACGATGGCATGATCAGCAAAACAGTACTCGTTCCGGAGCTCAATCTTGGCTTCGTCATTCTTACCAACAACATCAATTCATTGCCATCCTGCCTGACCTACGAAATTCTGGACATGTATATGGGAGTTGCGGATCAGCAAGACTGGCTGGGAATTTTTCTACAATTCAAAAAAGAGGATGAAAAGGCGGCCGAACGTGCCCAGGTTGACGATGAAGCCACACGAATTCCAAACACAAAACCTACACTGAAACTTGAAGCATATTGCGGAACTTACTCCAGCGAGATGTATGGCGATGTAGTAATAACACTTGGTAACACCGATCTTCTTAAAATCGATTTTAAACCAACACCCTTATTTAAAGGTACACTTTCCCATTGGCACTTCGACACTTTTGAACTGGCGTGGAGTACCCAAATGATGCTGCCCAAAGGCAAAGCAACGTTTGTACTGGGGATTGATGGCAAACCTGAAGAATTAAAAATCGTAGTCGACAATCCTGATTTTGATTTTACTGAGCTAGTGCTATTGCGCAAATAATCTAAAATATCCGAGACCGTTTTCCGGCATTTAGCAAACGGGGAGTAACTGAAAAGCCTAAAGAGTAAGCAAAAACAATTCTTTTTTTATGGATCCTATTGACAAAAACTATTCGAACGACGATTCACTTCGTATCAACGAAGCAAGCAAATCCTTTTTGCTGGAAACTGCCAAATGGGCAAAGTTTCTTTCAATTGTAGGCTTTGTATTTATTGGACTTATTGTACTGGGAGCATTATTTGTTGGCGCGGCAGGTTCCGCATTTGGAGGTATCGGTGCAATGGGTGGAGGATTAATTGCCTTCATTTACATTTTGATTGCCGTACTTTATTTCTTCCCCATTTTTTATCTTTTCAAAGCATCTGTAGCTTTGAAGGAAGGACTTTTGGCAAATGATGAAGGTGCACTCACAAATGGCTTCGAAAATCTTAAATCACATTACAAGTTCGTCGGAATTTTGACAATCGTCATATTGTCTTTTTATGTCCTCGTTCTTCTGATCGCTATGTTGGGAGCATTGTAATTTACATTTCCATAATCACCCATACGAATCGGCCCGTTCTAAAATGGGCCGATTTTTTTATTTACACTTTAGATAAAGAAATACGCAGATCATTGTATTTCAACTGAACTTCTTTGGGCGGATTAAAGTAGCCATAGGCGAGGTGTGGAAATTCTCCTTTGATCTTTTCCATCATGGCCTTAATTCCAATTCCTTCACCCAATTCAGTAACACCAATTTTACCGAGATACCAATCGGGATCGATATTGAAATTTCGCCATTGAATCATGCTGAGATCGCTGTACCTAATCCAATTTCGCAAGGCCTCATATTCTTCCGGCTGATCTGTCATGCCTGGAAAAGTAAAATAGTTGATGCTTGCCCAACCGCCATATTGGCGCACAATTTTCGCGCTTTCGCGAATGTCTTCAAACTCGTAGTTGTTGGGCAAATAATAAGCTTCATAGATTGATTTTCGTGCTGAGTTGGTGCTCACACGAATGGAATTTAATCCGGCCTTCATCAACTCTTCGACCGCCTTGGGTTTGCTGCCATTGGTATTGACATTGATAATGCCTTTATCCGTTTTTTCGCGGATGCGTTTGATCACGTCACGCATCAATTGCCAAACCAGCAGTGGTTCTCCTTCGCATCCCTGACCAAAACTCACAATGGCGCGCTCTGCCGTTTCCAAATGCGGTATCGTAAACTCTACTATTTCGTCGACTGTTGGAATAAACGTGAGTCGATCTTGTGGAGAAGTGAGATCGTGTTCCTGAGGCTGAAAAGAAATACAACCCAAACAATTGCTGTTGCAAGCTGGCGAAACCGGAATTGGACATTCCCATCTTCCCAGAAAAAAATTACGTGCAGCAGGGCAGCAATACCGTTTGCTGCAATTGTTGCCAAGGTGTTCTATCAATCGATTGCCGGGGTGTTGGGCAATGCGTTCGTCGGTTTTTTTAACGATATATTCCTGATCAAAATTCTCCAGATCCTGGCGCACATCAGGATCTACCCGAACTGCTGTGGTATAAAACTTATCATCCAACCAGCCTACGGTTGTGTAGCAATAAAGCGGTAACGTTGGAGCGCCTTCTTCTTCGGTTCCGAAAGCGGCCATATACAATTGGGTGTATGCCGGAGCATTAAGCGATGCAACAGCCTGCACATCTTCGCGTATGTCCATTTCTCCGGTTTCAACATTGAGTCCGTATGGTCTGCGGCCCGGCAACGTAAACAAGTCACTGCCATTGGGAAGTTCTATAAAGTCCTCAGGAGTAAGAGGGTAAACATTGTAACCGCTTCTGCCCACGGCTTCGTAGCGCAAATCTTCGAAGATATTGCCATCGGCATCTGCATAGACCATGTATGGAACCCGCCTGGGATGTTTCGATTCTTTCATGCCCGGCAAAAGTAGGGCGAAGTTGTGATGCTGGTGCTTGATAGTGGGTACTTGCTAGTTGGTAGTTGGTATTGGGCAGCCCAAATAGCGCTTCGCATATCGCAAATCGCACTTCGCATACCGCTCTCTTCCCTCTCCGATCGGATTAACGCTATTTTTTCACCACGCGAAAAATCGGTCTGAAGCCAAGATCCGGGGATGGACCTTCAAACATTGAAATGCTCTCATTTCGGACGTCATAGCCTGGATCTCGCCATGAACCACCCACGGATTGGCCTTTTTCGCTGATCATTTCACGAGCATTCCCATTGACATTGTACAAACCAAAATCGTTTGGACTATAGGTATTTACAGGTGCTAAAATGTCTGCGTTATCACTTAGATAACCCGCAACTCCCAGCATGCTTCCGCCTTCACCACGCATAATTTCGAATTCGTTCGTTACCGGATTTCGACGAATAGCCTCATCGCCCAGGCTGCTGTAGTTGCACAGCACCGTTCCTTTGGCATTCCGCAACGATGGTCCGCCCCAGGTGTATTTATACGCGTGTTTGTCTCCGCGGGCTGCGCGAATCCACTCCATTCTATCGGGCAACGATGCAGTCACCTCAAATTGGCCACCCATCTGATTTTCCAACTCTTTGGCAAACCATTCACAATACATCAGAGCGGCTTCGTAACGAACATTAACGACTGGGTAATTTTTGTAAGCCGGATGACTGTGGTAATAGGTAGTATAAGGCGACATATTGTTGCCTATGGAATTCCACGCCAATGAATCTGGCACCGCAATTTGGATTTTTGTGTTGTCACCTTCCGTGCGCAGTGCACTCAGAAATTTATCATATTCTGCCTGACTCACTTCTGTTTTGGCAATATAAAAAGCAACAATCTTTGAGGTGTCTTTGCCAATCACGGCGATTCCTCCCGGAACCCAGGCAAAATTTTCACGAAGATTCTTTGGGAATATTTTAAGCGGTGCCTTGTCTGTTTTGAATTGAATAAACAATAAAGCGCAACCCACCATGGAAGTTAGAATAGTAAACTTTCTCATGAAGTAATGATTTTGGTTTGGTTTCAATGCTGCGGTTCTTATTCCGCTCAAG
>JBJXFC010000087.1:0-3280 GCA_046153915.1 Flavobacteriales bacterium | reverse complement strand
GTGTTTCGAAAGCGAAAATCTCACTATCAAAACGCCGACCTTCGAGTCTTAGCAAAGCGTGTTCATTGAATTTGTAGTCGAGGTTGATCGAATAACCGTTCATCGAAAATCCATCGTCGTATTGATTCTTCACAATGACTTCATCGTTATCAATGTATTGCTCCAAACGCAATGCAAGACCGAGTTTAGACGTCAAATTGTATCGCGCAATTCCGAACCAGCCATACCATGTCTGTTGTTCCCATTCATCTGTGCTGAGATCGGGTTGCACGCCAAAATCGAAGGCTCCCAGGAAGTTCCATTTTTTGTGTGGTTGCCATGTTACATAAAGATCATTGAAAAAACGCAGGGCATAATCCTCTTCCGGGCTTTCGTCGCCGGCATAGTTGCTGTAGTTGAACACCCATTTTTTATTGGGTTTCCAAGTGAACTGGATACCTGTGGCTGGTAAGTAATCGCCATCCACTTTGTAAATCCGCTGCCAACCATTGAGAAGCAATCCTGCAAAGAAGAATTTTTCATCCGGTGATGTATAGGATGCGCGCAATCCGGTTTCGTAGTAGGGAGAATTTTCTGCAATAAGGCTTCTTGTGAGTGTTGGATTATCGCGCCCCAGTGCTGTTTCCAAACCAATGTGTGAAGGCAGAATTCCCATGTCCAACCACCAATTTCTTTTTTTTGACATCTTCAGTCCGATATTGGCTTCGAACACGTGCTGAAACATTTCGGGTTCAGTGGCTAAATTTCTGGCAGGATACGTTCCCGTCATAAGGGCCATATTGCCCCGCAGTTGATCGTTTTTCCATGCGGCTTTTACGAAACCGATGTTGAGTGCAAGCTCTCCTGTGCGGGTATTGTGGTAAAGAAAATCAGGACGTTCATGTTTGTTGTTTTCGTCGTCATCGTAGGCCATGTAAAACTCCATGTAGCCGCTCATTTCGACTTTTTTGAGCCATTCCAGGGTAGACGTGTCCGCGTCATTGGCTCCTGCAATAAAACAGATGAATAACGAACACAGCATAAATAGGAAAGATTTCATGGCGCGAATATGGCCAGCACACCCTGTTTTTCAGCTCTGAATTCCGTGAAAATTGTCACTCCTTAAACTTCCCGGTCTTCTTGTCGAATCCATAAGGACAGTGCTTACACCCGCTTTGACAGCAATAGCCCCGTTTGCGGTGATATGCTTCTGTGAATACGATAAAGCCTTCTGCCGTATAGTAATAGTCCTCTGATACACGCTGACGTATATTCCCAAATATGTCCTTCTCTTCCTCCAAATCCGCTAAGGTTTATGGCGCGAAAATGCGCAATTGCAGTGTAAAACAGGAAAAAAGGACAGAAGGTTCACGGGAGTTCAGAAATTTTGTAGGAACGTGGTCTGGGATCTTTCGCCCTGCTCACACCAAAGGGTATTCTCATCTTAAAACAAATGGCCAGAACCACATCACGGTAGGCCCAGTGAGGTTCAGTATTAAAGGAATATAGTCCCGTCATATATTGACTTCCAATTGAAACAAATTCACCTGCCCGCCATTCAAAACCCACACAAGGACCGATTGCAACCGGATTAACTTCATTCATTATCTGCAAAGTAGATCCATGGGTGTCAAAGACCATCTCGTCTGACGGATTTTCCACATATTGCTGAAGCAAACTCAATCCGGCACTTAATTTGAATGAACGCCAGTCGTATTGATAGGATGCCCGGTAATAAAACGAATTCATTCTGGGATAAAACGTACTTCCAAAGCGCTCAAAAATATCACCTAAAGCGAACCCAACTCCAACACCTATAGACCTTGTAGGTGACAAAAAACACTCAGCACCCATGCCAAAATTGAACATCGGTGCGCCCATTGTAAGGTAGGAAGAACCATCATAACTTGTCTGAGTATTCATGAGTGTCCAATCAAAATTGAGCACGAACAAACCCCTATCCTGAATATACCAGGATCTTTTCCGCCACTGTCGTTTAGTAAATGTCTCTAATCCGTTTTTTGTTAGTCTGATATGGGCTGGATATGTTCGTCCTCGCGGATGGGCCAAATCTATCAGCATCCCAAAGCCATAGGTATAAAGATTGCCCCAGACCCATGGATCGATTCGACTTTTTACCTGAAAAACGGAATCGAGTGAGTCGTTCTTAAAACGAATTTCAAGATTGGATCGCGACCTCAATACACCCAGCGTAACCGGGGCATTGTAAACCGGTGTGTCTGGCAAGACCTGTGCAGTTGTATTGGGAATTTCGCTTTCAATGTGCACAACAGTGTAATCCTTGTTGAACAAAACAGCGCAGGAAGATAAAAAGATTGAGCTTATCAAACAAATGAGGAGATGTTTCAAGAACTTTGTCATTTCTATCAGACTACAATTTGGAGCTTCGTGTTGCGAACATATTGCAAAATATTCCGGTGAATGAAGAAATTCAATTGACGGAAAATAAACTCTTCGTCAAAAGACTGGATCAGATTCATCCACTTGTCAATGGCAACAAATACTACAAGCTTAAATACAATGTAGAGAAGGTATTGAGTCAGCCCGGACAAATATTGCTCACCTTTGGTGGTGCTTACAGCAATCACATCCACGCTGCTGCAGCGGCAGGAAAAGCTTTCGGAATTCCAACGATTGGCATCATTCGAGGCGATGAACTCGAACATTCAAAAACGCTTTCACCCACCTTGCAATTTGCAAAATCGCAGGGCATGCGTCTGGAATTTGTTACACGGGATGCATACGCAGAAAAAGACACTGAAGACTTCAAGGGCTGGCTTTACGAGCAGTTTGGCGACATTCACATTGTGCCCGAAGGAGGCAGTAATTTTCTCGGGGTGAATGGCTGCATGGAGATTTTATCGGAAGAAGACAAAACAACTTTTGACCTGATAACATGCGCTGTTGGAACAGGATCAACATTGGCAGGAATTCTTCTTTCGATGAAACCTCATCAACACATTTTGGGATTCTCTTCACTTCGGCATGGCGAATGGCTGCGCGATGAGGTAATCAAACACCTACGTTATTTTCTGATGGATGATGATGCAGCAGAAGAATTGTCATCTCAATTTAAAATCATCACACGCTACGACTTTGGTGGATATGCCAAATGGAATGATGAGTTGATTCAATTCATTGAGCAATTCGAATCAGATTATGGCATTCCGCTTGATCAGGTGTATACAGGTAAGATGATGTTTGGATTGCTTGATATGATTTCAAATGGTGAATTGAATGAATATCGGAACATATTGGCGGTGCATACGGGAGGGCTGCA
>JBJXFC010000195.1:0-4417 GCA_046153915.1 Flavobacteriales bacterium | reverse complement strand
AATTTCACAGCAGTCCTCACTTTCAATAAGGAGGTGATAAGACATTTGGCAACCTGTTTCAAGGTCTGTTAGTTTGAGCACATAAGCTCCAGCGGGCATATTGGATGTATTATTCACGAATGGCTCGGATACAAAACCATCGGGAAATGTAGTCCAGGTATATAGGAAACTTTCAGGTTCATAAGGCTGAATGTTCACGCTGCCGTCAACATAACCACCCGTACAAGTTGCCATTGTTTCATTGAAACTGATAGAGAAGTCGAAATTTTCGTACAACTGGAATGTGCCGGAAGAGATTGGATATTCATCTTCCAGATTGCTACCGCATGACCATCCGAAAGGTGTCGTAACATTCAGAGGCGTGACAACATTCTGGTAATTCCCAGGATTCGATATAGGCACTGTAATACACAAGTCTAATGATTCTCCCGGTGCCAATTGCAATTGAGCCATTGTTGCGGGACCGTCTGGAATCAACGCCATGTTGCCTCCAATTAACATAGGAGTAAATGTGCACCCAATGCAATCACCCGTTACAACAGGAGTGCCGTAAAAATAGGGTGATAACGCAATAGAGGTAATGAATACCGGTTGATCACCATCATTGGTATACGTTAGACACGCTAAAGGATTACAGTTCTCAATACTCATCACCAATGAACTTGTAAGCGAAGGATTCGGAACATCCCATACGCCGGTTTGTGGAACTCCGATCGCTGTTTCGCCGCATGGTGTGCTATAGTTAAAACTCATCACCAGGTCTGCAGTGCTTATTCCGAATGCGCTCTCCCATATCAATGGGTCTATCAAATCAAAATCAAAGCAGAAATCGAAACTCGCCAGATTAGAAACAGTGTAATCCTGATTAAAATTCAAGGTGACTTCTCCCTGCGCTGAATAATTGGCTGCGGCCAAACATAAAGGGCAACTTGAACTCACCAATACTGGGTCAAGCCAAAGAGGTGGATACGAAATCGTGATCGACTCCATAGTGCCCGAATGTCCTGTTATAGAACCACACAAGCGAGGTATACATGGATTGGTTTCATCCAGAGTTAAGGATCCATTGAGTGTTGAATTTGAATTATCGCAGCACGGTACGGATTCAATTTCCACCTCATAATTCAACGCACAGCCTGTTTCAATATTGGTAACGGTAAGAATATAAAAACCTACTGGCATATTGACTGGGTTGGCTGTAAACGGAGTTGATTGAAAACCATCCGGGAAAGTGGTCCACTCATATGTATACTCACTGGTAATTTGTGGCTCAATGTCTACGCTGCCATCGTTTTGAACAACTCCGTTCAGACAGCTGGCCAATGTTTCATTGAAGCTGAAGGAGAAGTTGAAATCTTCAAACAACTCGAAAAGCGCATTGCCATTTGTAACCCACATATCATTTCCACAAATAGTCTTCGCATTCACTTGTATATCACATTCTCCCGGGGGAAACGAATTCGAAGTCCAATTGGCAAAATTGAAACACATTTGACCCGTTTCTTCTACCTGAAGTATTGGATTTACAGATCCTAAATTGGAGCTAAAGGTTATTGTAGCGATTTTCATTCCATCTGTGGACGGGTCGGTATCAATATTGGCGTTAAATATTTCATCATTTATTCCATTACTAATGGTGAGATCCGTAGATACAAGATCAGGCCAACTATCCGGATATGTAATAATTATCTCGGAAATCTCCGCATCCATCACGTGATCATCTTCCTCATCTCCATTCACAAGTTCCACGCAAATAGTCTGATCACAGCTTTCAGATAAAGCAATATTGGCTTCCAGGCTTTCATTTCCCCAAAGGGCCGTTAGCTGACCAACAAATCCGTCATAGGTAGTATGATACTGTTGGGGTGGAAATTGCAAATTATTTTGCAAAACTCCCACCAGCGAACTATTGTCGGTCAAATCTATAATTCCACCATCTGTGTCACCAAACTGAGCGTCATTTCCACAATACGCACCAGGAGTTCCGGAATTTATGCAATCCGGGCAGTTAGGATTCATTGAAATGCAAGTCTGACACTTTCTAAATTGCAATTCTTCACCTTCTCCCGCGGGCTCATACCATGCGCATGCTTCTCCAAAATAGTAGGAAATATTCAAGGACGCTTCTGGATTTTCTTCCAGTTCATAACAATAATTGCCGTTGTCGAGGATATAGTCAAAGTTCAAATACCAGTTTAATGTCCAATTCGAAGGTAAAGGCAAGAACATCTGTTCAATCGCTCTTTTTGTAGTAAAATATGGGTCTTTACCTGGGCCATCCTCGTAATACAAATCCTGATGAAAGTAAAAAGTCGTTGAAACCCCATCGGTCTCCTGATCAACACTATGGTATGGAACGTCCTCATCGATGCCGGGGCCAATGACTTCCTTTATCAATGTCACACCGTTAAAGGATATGCCGTCAATATTTTCGACGGTTACGAAAAAGCTGCTGGTTGATGCAGCCGGTGCGGAAAATGTTAAGTAATCTATATCAGCACTGCGGAAAGTGCCTGATTGAGAAACTATTTCGTTGCTTTGTGTCAAACCGGAAGCAAATCCTACCCGATTATTCTTCAGGTTGGTTAGTCCACCAAGGGTTGGAGGTGTTACAACAGCGTTAATATCAGTTTCACAGACTTCTGCACCAACGAGATCTTCGAGATAATTCGTTATGTGATCATCTAAATAATAATCAACGTCGAAATCAACTGATAAAGCATTGCATTGCATCATCTGTCCCTCGAATAGGATTGTTCCATCGTTGTCGTAGAGTGATGATTCACCAATCTGTTGATTTTCTTGTCCTACATCAAATTGTGAGGTTTTAACTTCCGCAGTGCCATAGATTGTTCTAGCCGCGAAGTAATTGGAAGATGGGTTTAGTTTATTGAGCTGAGGCATACCCATTAGAGTTGGTTTAATGCTCACATGATGGTCACTAAAATTGGCTCCATTTTCATCTTCATTTTCTGGTTGCCGAGAATAAAAGTTGCGAATAGCAGTATTAGCGTGCGCTGCGGGTCTATTTATATGCCACAAACCAGCGCCATATTGGGGATTGCCCCAATAGCGATGGTCCAGATCAAGGTATTCTTCAGATTCCACGCTTAAAAAATCTACTCTGTTAATTCCAAATATGGGTCGGTACTCATTACCATAGGCACTTTCGAGATCGGCGTCATTAGCGGCATTGTAACTAATCTGTAAATAATATGGGCGGGTGCAACTTGTTATTACGTCGTGCGAACTTTCCAAATTGAAAACGTAATTTACTTGTAATTCGTGGAAATTACCAACTGTGGTATTGTTGTCACAACTATATACAACCGGACAGTAATTTCCATTTGTGAAATCTGGATCAAGTAATGCAAAACTACCTTTCATGATTTCATCCAGATGACTTTGGGGGGCTTGGTCTTGTGGATTTGGGTTCATAAAAACAAAGCCCTTAAATGTCACTTCCCAAGGGTCAATTCCATTTAGACTCGTGTTATATATGAGAGTGCCGTCACCACAATTACCATTGTAGAAATCCTCAAAAACAAATACCAAGGTTGTTCTAATATCTGATGGGTCTTCCTGATTCTCCATGTTGACACAGTTAAGAATCTGAAAATCGGTTGCATGAAAAATGCGCACTAAATTACCGCGAGTGAACGTTAAAGATATTTCGTAATCCTCGAGGTTTTGTCCCGGAACGCACGGCAGTTGATAAAAAGTTGATTGATCCAATTCAGTCTGAATCACGTATGTCAGAAGTGCGTTACCTGAGAGTTCATTGCAGTCGCTTTCACCGTAATATGCATAATAGGTGCCTTTAGCCTCTATATCTATTTTGTCACCTGGAAGGAAATTTGACAGACTCGCAACAGTCATGTTGGTTTCCGAATTTCCATCCGTCTCCACGAATTCATTATATGGTTGTCCTCCTACAATATCACCCATTGTGAAGCCATTTGCCTGATTAAAGGTGAGTGCTTCGTCTCTGTAAAAATCTCCGTCGGCATCATCGTTAATATCGAACGACCCATCTGCATTTTCGGGTGAATCTGGGTTCCCATCTCCATCCTGGTCAACGTTTTGCGTGTAGGCAGGTATGTGATAACCAATGGTACCCCTGGTCATCTTAAACGGATTGGCATTGTTTACCGACACATGCGTATTAAATATCACGTGTAAATAATTTCCGTTTGCGGGTGAACATTTCTGATAAGCATTAAATCCCTGATCGGAATAGCAATGATAATATGTATCGCAATTAGGCCCACATACATATTGGATTTCCTGTTCAGAACATTTCAGTTTATGGATGTAAATTTCATCATTTGCGGAATCATCAGCATCTAAGTCAACAGGAGAACAATCATCACCAGATTCGCGACACAATGAATAAATGGTCATTCTGATTTTATCG
>JBJXFC010000072.1:0-3627 GCA_046153915.1 Flavobacteriales bacterium | reverse complement strand
AAAGTCGATCATTTACAAACGGAGATAAAAATGATGTTTGGTTGTGCGTGAAATCTGAACATTGGGTTAGGATGATGCGCGGAATGTGTGTTTCACATTCCACAGAGATACATTTTTTAAATTTTTTCATATAGTGCATGCGAGTAAATACACAAGTATAACGTCAAATTTTGAGACGGAAATTTGCTAGTGCATGAATAAGTAACTTTACCTTTTTCGCTTTTACAATCTGGCCTTTTAGCAAAAGATATATAGAGACAATTGACAAATTTGTGCATTTTCTCGAAGGCAAGGTGTTTTCTTCAAAGCAAGGTGTATTCTGTAGCCTTTTTTATTTACGTGATAAATTTAACAAATTCTAACGTCGAAATTTTACTGCTGAAGGAACCAGTAGACTAGGAGTATCACTGACATTGTTTGTACTTGCCACTTCAGCTGTTTTCAAAGTTGGAACTGGACTACCAAGAGCGGGAAACTCAGCATTTGATAAAACCGGTACATTTGTGCTTTGACCTATATCACCAAATGATTGGGATAGTGGTGTCGGTTGCATATCATATCCGTTTGTTGAAAAGTTGGGGTGATTTATTCGCTGTTCAGTTGAATGCGATATTCCAATCACAGGTAATTCCTTACCTTCTTCAACATACGCAAAGTTAAAAGGAGAGGAAGCAGAAGGTTGATGATGAGACGAAATCGTGGAAGGAGCAAAAAAACGTTGCTGTTGGTTTCCCAACATAATTAGGTGCAACTTCTCAGCTGCTGATACCGGAGCACTTTGTATAGGAGAATCAGGTGCATGTTTTGCTGTCACACCAAGAATTGCTTTTAATTCATCAGATATATTTGATGTATCAACTGAAGCCTTTGAGGGTTTATTCAAAGCGGCAGATTCCGTTAAGCCAAGAATTGATTTCAAATGATTTTCATCGAACGTGGTGCTTTCGACGGGGACGTTTAGCATTTTCTTTAGTTGTGACGCCACCTGGATTACTTCATCCGAATTGCCATTACGAATAATAGATGTTGATTTCGACTTATTCATGTTTCTCCACCGGACGAGGCCACTCTTGCCACCAAGGCGAAAGCCCGTTGACCCTGCAGATTTCTGATCATTCTCCGTTGGACCGCGAGCTTCTCGCCATACCCCTTGTCGACTTCGTCCACTAGAAATATTGCTAGGCGAAGATCGTGCGGGCATTTTCGATTTATTGCTTTTGCGATCATCAGATTTCATGGGTGCGGGCTGGGTCGAGGATCTAGAATGAGCGTATCTTTCCACGGATCTATCGACTTGGCTATCCCAGCTGCTCGTTAGAGGCATAGCCTCAGCGACAGGCGCGGAAAAAATTTGATCAACATCAAGATTTATTGGTACATCGATACAATCCTGGGGTACCAGCTTGTCAACCAAACCTTTGCTATTATCTGGTGCAATTTTCAAAAGTTGCGACCAGTGACATAACTTACCACGGAAGTTAGCACAATGACCTTGCAACGATGTTCCGCCAATGAATTCTTCGTCCATTACAACTTCAACACTACCAGAAGTCGCCGCCTCATGGATTCCGATGACAGTACCACGTAGTCCAAACGGTACGCCGTCTGCACATAGATTTACAATTCGGTCACCTAGTTCCGGACCTTCACCATTATTGATATCAGATGCCAGCAAAACATCGGTTGCCCCAGTGGAACCTTCCCGGTATAGAGCGCTCCCAGGTACTTTTATCAAAATTTCCTTTGGGTACCCTCTCTTTCTCAGCACCAGAGAACGTACGTCAGCGGCCTTTTGCACAGCAGCTGCAGCTTCATACGACATCGCCTCAGTAGTAACGGGACTTCGGGGAAGCTTCGCGCTCTCGTGCCTATCAAGCCATTCTCTCACTACAGGCAGCCATGCTTCACCATTCATCCCAAACACCTGATTCGCATCATATCTCCTTTCATTTGGTTTTTGATTGATGGCAGCAAAAAGCTGCGGAAATTTACTTCTATACTCCTCAATGAGGCGAACAGCATTTGGAGTGTATTCCCATATAATTCGCTCGTCGTCCTCTTCATCATTCACACCTCGACTTCCGACGACAAGCACAGAATCCCCGGCGGCCCAAGCAACGTCGTCCATTTCCTTTTTCAAACGATTTTTTCCTTTCGTTTCTTCAACTTTCTTTCTCGTATAACCAACAGCACACAATCCTTCGGCAGACTTCAAGTTAAGACCGAGGTCATACCGACCTTGCTCAAATTGGAGACGACCAGTAACTTTACCAAAGACAGAAGGATTCATTTTAAGAATTCGCGCAGCATCATACGACGAAAGATAAGTCTCCTCAACAGAACGTGCAATCGCCAAGCCAAATGGCATCTCCGGGGGAACCGTTAGCACTTTCACACCGACATTACTAAGGCCTACTAAATCAATGACAGAACCGATGCATCCTCGATATTTCCCTTTTGTCAACACAACGCTACAACCAACAGGAAAGCGATCGGCTAGTGTCAAAGGACCGCGTTCAATAAAGCGTGGATCAGGAGCAGGAGCTTGCCACAAAGCAAGTTGAAGGGGGACATCAGCCTCTTCTTTTCCGAAAAGCTTCTTGGTCGAGCCGTTCGATAGATTTGTCTTCATGCCTTGTAGCGGCAACAACTTCAGCCGAATTCTTATTTCGTTGATTCGAATTCCTCCTGAACCGGGAAGACCATTTCCAGTGTAATACATTTTTAAAATCGATTCGGAATCTTGTATCCAGCGTCCTGCTGCGATCGTCGAGTGTTCCTTTACCTGAACAGTACCATTCGTCATTCGAACTTCTTTGGCACTGTCAGACAAAGCAACAACTCGCCCCTCATGCATCATTGGCCAATTTACAAACAAAGCCTTGCCAATGATGTTTTCAGCCAGAAGTTCAATGGGTGGTAATTCAGGCATTGGATGCATTGTAAGCACCATTGTAGGATATTTTGAGGGGGTACCAAAACAATTTAACCCAATAGGAGTAAGTTCGGTAGAGGCTACCGGCATGACATTAAGTGACGGAAAACCAGGGTAAGGAATTTGCGTTCCATTGATAAGTTTGGGCTCAAAAACAATTAGAGACAATCCCAAGTTTTCCTCGTGCGTTGTAACCGATGAGTGAGACGGTGTAATATCCGGCAGTCCAATTTTCTTGTTTGGAGATTCCACCGAATCGGTGCAAGATAAGTCATAACGGTAGAAATGGACCTTGCCCAACGCGTTACGTTTAATCTCATTAGATGTAAGTTTATTCTGAGGACAATGCGTCGCGATAGTTTGCTTTAAGAGTTTTATATCAATAAAAGGCAAAAGATTCACTCCTTCCCAAGGATTCCTGGCATGCGATATAACAACAAAAGAAATCGTCAGACAACAGTGGGATCGCAATCACAAACAAAGAAATGTACGCACTTTTTTCCATTCATATCTACATCAAAGTTTTCAGGGTAAAACTGAATAATAGGTGAATCAGGTGAAGACATGAGCCAGCGATAAAGCTTTGGCACTAAATTTGATGAGGCAGGTGGTAAACATCCCATGAGCTGCTCAAAAGGTAATAAGGGCGCTCCCAATTCAAAACTGATTTCCTCAAACATTCTCGGAAGATT
>JBJXFC010000071.1:0-60103 GCA_046153915.1 Flavobacteriales bacterium | reverse complement strand
GCATCATTGCTTGTGCCTTGTGCAACAATCGCATTAGTTGAATCAAAGAGTTTCCAGGAAGTTTGTGTTGGATTGGCATCAGGTGTTATATCAACCGTTACGATATCACCACTTACGACATTAACAGCGTTGTTGGTTGTACTATTGGTATTGTTGTTTGGATCTGTTATGGTGAGACTTGCAGAGTAAATGCCCGCTGAAGGATAGGTAACAACAGGATTTGCAACCGAGCTGGATGAAGGATTTCCTCCGGGGAAGCTCCAGTTGTAATTGCTGATATTGCCTGAACTGGTGCTGGTATATTGGATATTCAAACAATTGGTTCCTGTTGGAGCATAGTTGAATTGTGCTGTTAATGTTGGGAACACACAAGTTCCATCATCTTGCGCTGCGCAGGCGCTATAGTTAGTTGCATTCGGATTGGTGCAACCAAGAATACCCGATGCAGTTACCCCAATGTTGAACGTGCCCGTTATACTATTGTAGCCCCCGGCCTGTATGTAATAGGTATTTCCTAAAACCAATGCTGGGCAACTTAATGTAATGAGCGACGATAGACTTCCAGTGATGTCATCGTTGCAAGCAAGTTGTGTTCCACCGCATGAAGTAAATACAGCGATACGGGTGTCAGAATTTGTTCCCAGCTGGGTAGAAATGGTTACCGTTCCGCCACCGTAAACAAATTTGAACCACACATCCCTGATGGCACTGGATCCTCCGCACGAAGGATTGGGTCCATTGGTAACTGTGTTTAAATTGGAAGTAGAAGTCCATCCTCCATTCACCGTGAGTGAAATGGCATTTGCACAAACATCATTTGCAGGAGCCTGTGAGAATGAATTTGAAATGAAAATAACTACAAACGCTAAGGCGAAGGTAAATTTTTGAATCATCTTTGAGATGTTGATTTGTTAGGTAAAATATGGTTGCTGGTTCAAGGCGAAAAAAGGATGACGAATATCAGTAATTCCATGGGAATCACAACGCAAAAATCTGTGTCAAAATAGGATTCCAATAAAAAAAGGGGTGCAATTAGCACCCCTTAAGTTGTTCGTATTCAGAATAATACTAAGAAGCCTCTATTTTTAACTGCTTGATCTGCAATGAATTACCGTTTTTTCGGATAAAAAATGTCACCCGATAGGTACCGCTTTTGGTCACGAGGTCACCAATCCGATATTGATCATCTAACTTGCTGGTTCCTTGGTGTTTAATATCAAAACCGGTTACACCGTGGGAGGCAAAGAATGCGGCAAGTTTTTTTTCTGCATCGGCCTTACTGAAAGTGCCCTCCATGTCTTCAATGGTCAGTTCGATTTGAGCCATAAAATAACTTGCAAGCAAAGCAGCATTCCCTGATTTGATCGATTCAGCCACTTTAGGGGTGATGTCAGATTGAGCGAAAACGCTGATGCTGATTGTGATAGAGAGTAGTATGAAGAAAATCTTTTTCATTGGTGTATTCTTTTGCCGGAGTATGTCGCCGGCGCGAACCTTATGACAAGCATCTTGCCACTTCTGCAATTTTACTCAAATAAAACGCAGATTGGGAAACTAAATTTTGCAATCGCCCTCTTTTTTCAGTTGGAAAACGCTGAAAACTTCCTACATTTGCCGCCCGTTTTTTGGAAGAAGGTCATGAAACCCCTGAGAGAGTATAGGATCCCTTTCCTGGGCTTAAAGCCAGGGCATCATGAGTACGAGTTTCAAATGACGGACACGTTTTTTGATGAATTTGAGAATTCAGAGATAGATCACGCTGATATTAAGGTGGATCTCATTTTGGAAAAACAAACCAATATGATGATTCTACAATTTGACCTCAGCGGTGAAATACTTTCTGCCTGCGACAGATGCGGAGACGATTTGAATCTTCCAATCCACGCCAGCGAAAAACTCGTTGTGAAATTGGGAGATCAAACAAGTCCGACCGATGATGACGTAGTTGTTTTAGGGCCACAGGAATTTGAACTGGATATCAGCCAGTATTTATATGAGTATGCGCATTTGGCTTTGCCTTTCCGACATGTTCATCAAAACACGGCTGACTGCAATCAGGAAGTTCTGAAAGCGCTCGAGAAGTATCGGGTAGATAAAACTTCCAATACCCAATGGGCTGATCTCAAAAATCTGAATTACGAAGATCCCGAAGATCAGGAATTTTTTAACGAAGAAGAAGAATAATAGATAAATACCTACTACAATGGCACATCCCAAACACCGAATTTCCCAGACACGCCAGGCAAAGCGTAGGACGCACTACAAAATTGAAGCGCCCAATGTTGCAACTTGCACCACTACAGGGCAGCCTCACCTTTTTCACCATGCTCATTGGTATGAGGGAAAACTTTACTACAAGGGTAAAGTGGTGATGGAAAAAGAATCCAAAGAAGCCTGATTATTTCAGATTTCTACAATATCAGCCGGCTTTTTTTCAAAGCCGGCTTTTCTGTTTATGGGGTTTCTAGATCGTGAATTTATTCAACTTTGAGGGATTTCGATTTCCACTACATTCGCACCCCGATTCATTCTTCTTGAAAGGTAAATCTGTTTGATTATGTCTAGAATAACCGCTGCCATTACTGCTGTTCATGGATATCTGCCTCCAGATGTTCTCACCAATTTTGATCTCGAAAAACTGGTCGACACCAACGACGAATGGATTCGCACACGCACTGGAATTTCGGAGAGAAGGATTTTGCGCGGCGAAGGTCTTGGCACGAGCGATATGGGTGTTGAAGCTGTAAACGGATTGCTTAAGAAAAGAGGAATTACCGCCGACGAAATCGATTTGCTTATATGCTGCACTGTTACTCCAGATCATGTATTTCCCGCAACTGCCAATATTATTTCAGATAAAATAGGTGCGAAAAATGCCTGGAGTTTTGATGTCAATGCTGCCTGCTCTGGTTTTATTTTTGGACTAACAACAGCATCGCAATTCATCGAAACCGGAAAGTACAAAAAAGTTGTAGTCGTGGGTGGTGATAAAATGTCTTCCATCATCAATTACAAGGATCGCTCCACCTGCGTGATTTTTGGGGATGGTGCGGGAGCCGTTTTGCTCGAGCCAAATACAGAAGGCTACGGAATTAAAGACAGTATTTTAAGAAGTGATGGAAATGGCCGCAAATACCTTTTTATGAAAGCCGGTGGATCTGCTTATCCCACAACTCAGGCTACACTTGATGCAAACGAACATTATGTTTTCCAGGATGGACAACCCGTTTTTAAAGCCGCAGTGAAGGGCATGGCGGATGTTTCTGCAGAGATCATGGAAAGAAACAATCTGACCGCTGACGACATCGCATGGCTTGTTCCGCATCAGGCCAATCTGCGCATCATCGATGCCACTGCAAATCGCATGGGACTCGGAACAGATAAGGTGATGATCAATATTCAGCGGTATGGAAATACTACTGCTGGCACAATTCCTCTTTGTCTCTGGGATTGGGAAGACAAATTGAAGAAAGGGGACAATATCATACTCGCTGCTTTTGGCGGTGGATTTACCTGGGGTGCAGTGTGGGTAAAGTGGTTGGGTAAGAATGACTAATCCTGTTCTGTAGTGAAAATTTCGGCAGCTCTATTCTGAATCGCTTCTGAAGCAAACACTTCCTTGAATTCGTTTTGTTCTATTTTCCATGCTAAAACTCCAATATCTCTGCTGTTCAGGATTAGTGTATCATTGAAGGTATCCCATCCCACAGCCCATTTACTAAAGTCGCTGGCTTGCGTATTTAATTCACTCAGTTTTATTCCTTCGCGGGAGTATAGTTTAATCAATACAATTGCGAAATTTTCTTCGGAAGTTGAAGGCTGATTAACGCATGCTATAATAGAATATTTACCTGAAGGAGATTGAATTGGGCTCGATTCTTTTACCCGCCCCTGGCAATTGTAGAGAATCACAACCAGAAAAAGGAATGGCGTAATTTTCATTCAGGACTACTAGCATTTTAACTCAGCGTAATTCCAAACTCCCGCCATCTGCTCCTTAATAAACGTTGAGGCCAGATCATACACGTTCGTTTGCTCTGTATACCATATCGTTTTATAATGATTGGTTTCTGCCTGAAGTTTTCCAAGTTTTACAACTTCAATCCCGTAAATAGGGGTTTTCAAGACCCGAAGTGTTTCAATATGGTCCAGACATTCTTGTTTGTCCCGATAGGTACTTCCTCCTCGTTCTACAACGGCCTGCCTCCTCATAATTTCACCAAAGAAATCCTGCGCCCAGCAACTTCTGCGATATACGTGCCAGACGGAAAATTATCAAAATTGTAGTTGGTAGTGCCCGAAGAATTTAATATGAATTGCGCAACTTGTTTACCCGTGATGTCCCAGATTCGCACTCCTGTATTTGACATTCCAACAAAAGAAACCTGTGAGGTGAAAGGATTCGGATAAATCAAAATTTCGACTGCGTTTTTTTCGCCTATGCCATTGGTATAAACAAGGACTTCGCTCATAGTTGTGCATCCGTATGAAGTTGTTACTTCAACTGCGTAATTGCCGGGAGTGATACCTGATACATAACTCAATGTTGCTCCTTCAATTTCCAATCCATTGAAATACCATTGATAAGTTTCGTAAATATCATCGATAAAAACTTCCTGGGCGAGCTCATCAACCTGCACAGTAATCTCCGGACAGTACAAGTAGGAATCACTTGTTGAAGCACATCCATATTCATTGGACACTACACAGTAATACACTCCACCTTCTGTAAGTGCAATTGAATTCGTGAAATTGTCATTCGCGATATCATTGATATACCAGATAAAACCAGTGAGTTCAGGATTGTCGAAAACCAGGGTGTTTCCTACTACATTGTAAGTAGCATCTGGAAAAGGGAATACATTGACATATGCTGTGTCTGAAATGACCGTTGTGGGAACGAGTGAAATAACGATTGAACCCACCGTTCCGTTTCCGATATCAAAGGTGTTCGTACCTTCGTTTATAACAACTGTTGTTGTTCCTAAATCGTCGTCGTCTGAAATGTCGTCGGCATCAAAAAACTGAATAGAATAGGGTGGAGTAGCCAGTCCAATAGTGATGCCTGTCCACGATGTGTTGGTTGTATTGCTTTGTTCTGCAGAGGTATATATCGCATTGGCGTTACCATCCGTAATAATAAAGTATGGATCAGCAGGTGCCGAGAAAAAATCATCCACATCTCCATCCCAATTGGAGCTCAAATTAGAAACGCTCACTGTAGTCAATTGATAGTTGGCAACGGTGGTGGTCAGAATGGTTTGATATTCACCAGGTGAATCATATGTAACCATTCCAGGAGCCATATCTGTGCTCGTTTGTCCATTGCCAAAATCCCAATCATAGGTCGTAACCGCGGGATCTGGTGCCACAATCGTTGCTTCATAGTTCACTTCAAGTCCACCGCACGATGCCGGATTGTCGAATGTGAACGAAGATGTTCCGCCTTCGCCCGGCTCAATAATCAAAGTATATGGAAAACTCTGCACCTGATTCACTTCAAAGCCAAATGCCGTGGCCAATATGTTGACTGTGATCAGTACGTTGTATGTGCCCTGGATAAGCGGAATTCCACAAATGGTAGCACAGCCATGATTTTCTCCTTCTGAAGGGTGATAAACGCCATCGGCATCGTTCAAGGTGAATTCAAGTCCGTAGGGCATTCCGGTTACGGATGTAAATGTGACATCGATAAGTGTAGCGGTAACTCCTGTTCCGGGATCATCTACTTCTGCAGGAATATAGAAGGTAAGCGTGTGCTCATAATATTCTCCTGTATAGCCAACCGGTGCTTCAAAAGGACAAATGGTTGGAAATCCATCGGTACTAATGCAATTGAGATCAGGATCGCAGATAGCACACTGGCTCCAGATTCCATTCGACAAGGCTATGAACAAGAGTGGTAGAAGTCTTTTCATGGTTCTGCGGTTTTATTAATCCGAGGTAAATGTAGAAAATTCTGATCGAGAATTTCAGTCCATTCTTATTTACCCCCGGTGATCTTTTTTATTTCATTTAACTTCATCATCGCTTCCATTGGGGTGATGGAATTGATATCAATATTCGCAATCTGCTCGCGAATTTCTGCCAAGGTAGGATCATCCAGTTGGAAGAACGACAATTGCATACTGGCTTGATTGGCGACTTCTTTGATCTGGCCGGTGAGGTTTTCGCGCGAGTGGGATTTCTCCAGTTTCAGAAGAATGTCTTTTGCGCGCTCTACAACACGCACGGGCATTCCGGCCATCTTGGCTACGTGAATTCCAAAACTGTGATTGCTTCCACCGGGCGCGAGTTTTCGAAGAAAGATAACCTTGTTGCCAACTTCTTTTACACTCACGTTGAAATTTTTTATGCGTACAAATGTGCCCGACATTTCGTTCAACTCGTGATAGTGTGTTGCAAATAGTGTTTTCGCTTTTCCTTTTTCGTTTTGATGAATGTATTCTGCAATGGCCCAAGCAATGCTAATGCCATCATAGGTGCTTGTACCTCGCCCGATTTCATCAAGCAAAATCAAAGAACGATCAGATAAATTATTGAGAATACTGGCAGTTTCATTCATTTCAACCATAAAGGTTGATTCGCCACTACTGATGTTGTCACTGGCGCCTACACGTGTAAATATTTTATCTACAATTCCAATGTCTGCTGCTTTTGCCGGTACAAAACTGCCAATCTGTGCAAGCAAAACAATCAATGCTGTTTGTCGCAGCACAGCAGATTTACCGCTCATATTGGGACCTGTAATCATCATGATCTGTTGAGTATCGTTGTCCAGATACACATCGTTGCTTACATATTCTTCTCCCGGAGGAATGCTCTTTTCTATGACGGGATGGCGACCTTCCAGTATACTTATGACTTTGCTATCATTCACATGTGGCTTTACATAACCATTGCGCAATGCGACCTTGGCAAGTCCCATCGTGCAATCCAGATGAGCAACCAATTGTGCATTGAGCTGAATAGCGGTTGTAAAATCTGCAATGCTTAGCACGAGTTCATTGAACAATTGCATTTCCAGGCTCGCCATTTTTTCTTCGGCACCCAGAATTTTGCTTTCGTATTCTTTTAACTCTTCGGTGATGTAGCGCTCTGCATTGGCCAATGTTTGTTTGCGAATCCAGTTGGCAGGAACTTTATCCTTATGGGTATTGCGCACTTCAAGAAAATAACCGAATACGCCGTTGTACGAAATTTTCAAAGAAGGGATGCCTGTGATTTCACTTTCGCGTTGTTGTATTTCGAGCAAATACGCTTTTCCATTGGTGCTTAATTCGCGCAATTCATCGAGTTCTGCATGCACTCCAGTGGCTATCACCATCCCTTTGTTGAGCGCCATCGGTGCATCGGGATGAAGTTCACGGGCAATGCGATCCCGGATCACCGAACAGGTGTTGAGCTGATTGCCCAGTGCTTTTAATTCTTCGTTGGCGCTGGTTTCACAGTACAATTTGACAGGCGAAATGATGTCCAGTGCTTTGCGCAAATGTTGCACTTCGCGTGGAGCAATTCTGCCCACTGCTACTTTCGAAATAAGGCGCTCGATATCTCCGATCTGCTTTATTTCGCTGTGATGTAATTCCAGATCTTCCTGGTGATGCGAAAAAAAATCTACAACGGAAAGTCGTTTGTTGATGTGTGTGATTTCTTTCAATGGCAACAACAACCATCTGCGCAAAAGCCTTGATCCCATTGGCGTTGCCGTCTGATCGATGATGTTCAGCAACGTTGTTGCATTTTCATTGGCGCCGGAAACAAGCTCCAGGTTGCGGATAGTAAATTTGTCGAGCCAAACGTATTTGTCTTCCTCCAGCCTCGATATCTGAGCAATGTGGTTGACCTTATCGTGCTGCGTTTCGGCGAGGTAATGCATCACGGATCCCGCAGCAATAATGCCTAGTTGCAGATCTTCAATGCCGAAGCCCTTCAGGTTTTTTGTGCCGAAATGTTTGCACAATGTTTCATATCCAAACTCATGCGAATAAACCCAATCATCTAATCTGAATGTAAAAAAACGAGAGCCAAAATTCTCAACAAAAACTTTGTCCTGATTTTTTTGATACAAAACTTCACTCGGCTTAAAGCTCTGCAGTAATTTGTCGATGTATTCAATTTGTCCCTGCGCTGTGAGGAATTCACCCGTGCTGATATCCAGAAATGCGACACCTGCATGTTTGCCATTCATGGCGACTGATGCCAGGAAATTGTTATTACGTGTTTCATACGTTTTATCATTGTAAGAAACACCGGGAGTAACCAATTCTGTTATCCCACGCTTTACAATTTTTTTGGTGAGTTTGGGATCCTCGAGCTGATCACAGATTGCGACTCTGTATCCCGCTTTAACTAGTTTGGGCAAATAGGTATCCAGCGAATGATGCGGAAAGCCTGCAAGTTCGATGTAAGCGGCTACACCATTTTTACGTTTGGTTAGCACAATGCCAAGTACCTGCGATGCACGCACGGCGTCATCGCCAAATGTTTCGTAAAAGTCGCCGACTCTGAAAAGCAACAGTGCATCGGGATATTTTGATTTGATCCCGTTGTATTGCTTCATCAGTGGTGTTTCCACTATTCCTTCCGATTCCTTTACTTCTACCGCATCCGACATGGAGCGCAATTTAATGCCCCTCCAAAAAAGACCCCCGGTATTTTTTTTGACAATCACCAGGGGTCACACCGATTTCCGGAGGCCAATGGTATTGGTTCTCAGGCTGGAGTGTTGATTTCTTCGCCGGTATCGCGTTGATCCTTGGGCTGGTTTTCTTTTAGATTAAAAAGTTTATTTTTACCGGAAAGGATGTGGTATGAGAATATCTGGGGGTTTTTCTCGTCATTTATCAAACAAAGAATACGCAATTTTTTATTAACCGGTATGTACGGAGATGAAAAATTTCCTAGTGTGTCTCGTGAAGCGAGAAGTAATGTTTGTGTGTCTTCGAATATGATCATTACTTCGTCCACATTTTGATTCTCTACTTTAAGATTCAATGCTGTTATGGCTGATGCCGGCTGTGAGTAGTACCTGTCCCAATTGATCCATCCTAATTTCATGG
The DNA here is from genome assembly GCA_046153915.1 of Flavobacteriales bacterium. Classification (GTDB taxonomy): domain Bacteria; phylum Bacteroidota; class Bacteroidia; order Flavobacteriales_D; family Sanyastnellaceae; genus JANNVZ01. Next base: position 51,041 of record JBJXFC010000071.1, on the reverse strand, counting down.
AACTGGCTACCATGTAGCTGAGTTTCTTTTCAATGTATTCACAACTTCCATAATTTTCTGCGAGGACAATATTGTAACGGGGAAATTCCCAGGGCTTATTTTTTTCGTCAAGGGTGCGTAATTTTTTTGGCGATTCGTTTTTTCGATTCATATCTCCAAATAGAACTTTTAAACGTTCCCGACCATTTGAAATCGGATCAAAAAGATTGCGATTGAGCTTTGGGGCATGCTTTAGAGCGGAGAATAATTTTTTTCTTGAACTGGATTGTATTCTTTCATCTATAACAGGATTTAATAGTTTGCCTTGATGATCGATGCGCATAGAAATGCTGAATCGCTGGTTGGATTCACAGGCGTTGGCGATTATTTTTTTGTCCGCGTCAAATTGTGAATTTAAGAAATCGCCTAATGTGTTGCCTGCGACATCTTTAAAATTAAACGCCTGCATATTGTAACTGCCAACTGACTCTTCCAAAATGTAGTGTGTAATACCAAATTTGCATGAAGTGTCATTCTCAAATAGTTTTTGAATTTCGGATTCAATGGGTATGGCGTTTTTGCCTTTTTTTGGATCTGGCAACTGTGAGGCGCTGATTGTTTTTGTTCGAATGGGGTTTATTTCATCCAGTATCCAGTTTAAATCTCCTGAACTATCCATTTCGGCATTGAACAATTCAAATCGCTCTCCAGCACCCCCGGGTATCGCAATATCAATATTTGCACCATCGGCAAGTTGAAGTGTATCCTTCGCGACAAGTGCTGTGATCTCGACCATTCCAGCTGTTTCAATGATCTTGCCATTACTTACAGTCTGAAGTTTATTGGCAATAATATCCTTGAGCTTATAACATTCCTTTACCCTGATAGTTACTGGCTCTGTTACGAGTTCTCCCAAAGGGGTTACCAATGTGTTTGCTTCCAAATGAAGAATAGATCCTTGTGGACAACGGATGATTTGATCCTGAGTTGGATCAATTATTTCTTCTGTGATATTGTCTGGTTTTTTGATGGACTGGATGATCTCCAATTCGTCTGGCGCTATTGGTCGTGGATTTGAACTCTGAAGAATCATCGACTCCTGATTGAAAGCGATGGGCTGAGGTTCAATTTGTTCGAAACAACTGTGACCGTTTGGGTTGTTGTATTGCCAACCTGTCTTTGGTGTTGTGGCCGAAGTGAAAAGTGAAATATTGGCCAAAATCGCGGCAATCAATAAAAGCCATGCCTGTCTTATATTCTTTTTCATTTCCTTTTGGTTTTTGGTTGAAAGTTTGAACAGTAAATGGAACGACCGGTCAGGTGAAACGGTCGCCCATTCACTGCTTTTTAGACACACCCTTTTTAACCCTTCCTACATGAATGGAAGAGTTTAAAGAATGTCACCTTACGGTTTAAATTTTTGTCGCTTTAAATTCTGCCTGAAGGGCGTTGATGCCAACTGGTTTAAATTCGTTGAGTTTGACACTTTTTGACGAAGTGTTGCTTACCACCACGCCCATTTCTGCGGTGCTGCCATTGCTGCGAATGCCCACCACCTTCACATTGCGCCCCTTCGGAATGTCGTAGAAAACAACTTTATCGCCTTCCGGAACACCTTTGAGCACGCTGTTGATATCCGTGAAGACAAGACTCATCGTGCAATCTGGTGAAGATGTTTCTACGGTGTAGTCTACGCGCTCTTCATCCTCTACAAATCGATCACAATTGATCCAGCCCAATTCGCTACTCGAAAAGACAAAAAAATCAAGTGCGGAGGCATCCACATCCGTCAATGGTTTGTCTGGATCTCCTTTGTGTTTGGCTTTGAATTGCTGCACAAATCCATCGGGTGAAGATCCACGTGCAGTGCTGAATGTAAGTATGCACGCGTGATCATAGGTAAATGCTGGCATCAACTGTTTCAGATCCAGAGCCGGCATCGTTTTAAGAAAGGAAGCTATCGACCGGTCATATTCCGTAATAGATGTCTTGCTGATATAATAATCATTGAAACTTCCGTCTTCCTTAACGTGAAATGTTATCTGCGAACGAAGACCGTCCTCACAAAAATCATTCAGCATGTCGATATCCGGATTGTAGTTGGAAACAAACCATTGATTGAGCGTTTGTCCATTCGCAAGTTTCCAGTTGAAATAATCCATTTCGCTGATTTTGGTTCCTCTGCGCAAATAGGATTCGGCGATCTGAAGAAAACAGTTTTCGCCTTCTTTCAATGAATTGCCGGTGCCTGTAGAACTCTCAGACCATGAGTCGGATTCACTATCCAATTCTACAAGTGAGGAAGTCGCCTCGCTTTCGTCAGCATAACGAAGATTGCGGACAATGCTTTTTTCTTTCACATCATAGGTAGAAACATCTTCTTCGCTGATGGGTTTGTCGTTCCCTGCGAGTTTCCAATTGATCAACTCATCGTTAGTCCATTCGCCATAGAAAAGTTTGAAATCATCTTTTTCACTTTCATTTTTGGGGAAATAAATATTGAAGCGCGAATCATTCCGCATTTCCAATTCTTTGTTTCCGGCAAAGGCTTTTATCTTCACCATTCCCGCTGTCTCAAGCATTTTTCCATCGCTGGTTGTGCTTAATTTGGATGCGAGCATATCACTCACATCATAACATTCATCCAGCTCAATGCGCACGGAACCAGAATACGGTTTCCCTGACTTGTACTGAAACACATTTGCAGGAAAATACAGCACGGTGCCTTTTTCACCATAGATCTGGCTGGGTTGCCTGTTGTCGATGGTGACGACTGATTTTTTGGTCTTGAGACCTTTCAACGCGTCGTCAAGATCACTTGAGTTTAATGCAGCAGTCAGGGCTGTTGATTCGGTTGGAGTTGGTGAATCAGCCGCTGAAACGATTGAACTTGGGGTGCCGACTGTCGATTCGACACTTTCATTCAAACGCACGAGATACAAGGTACAGAGTGAAGCTACGGTAGCAGAAGCAATAATTGTTTTTGGCTTCATGCTATGCAGGTTTATATGGTTTTGGTTGCCACTACCATAAACGCATTTGAATGACTTTATTGCATAGCTGTTTCAATTTTTTGATCGAATGATCATTTCTTAAATCCGTAATTCTATGCATTTCAACCCCACGAAATGGCAATTCACCCCAAAACAATCGGTAATATCGCAGCGGTAACAACACTTTTGCCCTCGCAAAATCCCACATACCAAAACAACATGAAAAAACTGATCACATTGTGCTTTTTAATTGCAGCCTCGATGGCCATGCATGCACAAACCGAAGTTCTCACCACAACAGTGCGCGGAACAGTTGTCGATAAACAGAGTCAATACCCCATTCCCGGCGCTGTTATTGTTTTAAAGGACAGCAATCCTGTAAAAGGAACAACTTCTGATCTGGATGGAAATTTCAGATTGGAAGGAGTGCCCGTTGGACGCATTACTATCGAAGTGAATATGGTTGGATACGAGCCGAGCACACACCCCAATCTGCTTGTCAATTCCGGAAAGGAATTCGAATTAAATGTGCAATTGACAGAAAGCGTAGCCTCTACGGGTACAGTAGAAATTCTGGCCGATCAAAACAAAGGCGAAGTGAATAACAAAATGAGCACGGTGAGCACACGCACCATGAACATCGAAGAAGCAAGACGTTACAGTGGAACGCTTCAGGATGTTGCACGCATGGCTCAGAATTATGCAGGAGTGAGCAATGCAAGCGATGATCGCAACGACATCATCATCCGCGGAAATTCGCCTACTGGCGTTCTTTGGAGATTGGAAGGTATCGATATCCCCAATCCAAATCACTTTGCAACGCTGGCTACAACAGGCGGGCCCATTTCGCTTATCAATACAAACAATCTGGCGAATTCTGATTTTTCTACCGGTGCTTTTGCTGCCGAATATGGCAATGCATTGAGTGGAGTTTTTGACCTCAAATTAAGAAGCGGCAACAAAGACAAACACGAGTTTATTGGTCAGATTGGCTTTAATGGATTTGAATTCGGTGCTGAAGGACCTCTCAAAAAAGGTGGACAGGCTTCGTATATGGTGAATGGCCGCTATTCCTTTCTGGGAATCATGACATCACTCGGAATTGACTTTGGAACCGGCGCCGCTGTGCCCGAATACCAGGATCTTACATTCAAGTTCGATTTACCAACGAAAAAGGCAGGCAAATTCACGGTCTTCGGAATTGGCGGAAATAGTTTTATCGATTTTAAAGCAGAAGAATCTGAGGAAACCGGAGTTTATGCCAGCGACAATGAGAACCAACAATTTCATAGCACCACGGGTGTTGCAGGAATCACGCACAGCTATTTCTTCAACGAAAAAACAAGCGGAAAACTGGTGCTCGCAGCAACAACCGGAGGCACCGAGGGATTTATAGATACATTGGATGTCAATGATGTTGCAACACGTTTTTTTGGAATTCTGCAACGCCAGAATGAATTGAAGGGCACGTATACAATCAACTCAAAGCTCAATGCACGTCATACCATTCGCACCGGAGTGATGTACAACTATTACCAATTCAATGTAGAAGACAGTGTGCTTTATCAGGGAGGATATTATTTCAAAGAACGGGACTACCAGGGCAATACTGCGCTGGCACGCGTATTTGGACAATGGCAGTACCGCCCAAGCGAGCAGTGGACTTTGAATACTGGTTTGTATACGCAGAATTTCGCTTACAACAATCGCTCAACTATTGAGCCGAGGATTGGAGCCAAATACGCCATGAACGAAACCCAGAGTTTTAGTTTTGGCGCTGGTTTGCACAGTCAGTTGCAGCCCATTGTTGTTTATTTCAACAAGGAAGAAAATCAGCAAGGCCAAATTGTGGCCAATAACAAAGACCTTGATTTCAACAAAGCCATTCACGGAGTTTTGGGTTATGAAAACATGCTGGCCAAGAATCTGCGCCTAAAAGCCGAAGTGTATTATCAATACCTTTATGATATTGCCGTGGATCAGACGTCCTCGTCATTTTCTATGTTGAATGTGGGTGCCGATTTTGTTATTCCAAACAATGCGAATCTTGCAAATGATGGACTGGGTGAAAATTATGGCGTGGAAATCACATTGGAAAAATTCCTGGACAAGGGTTTTTATTTTCTCTTCACTACGTCGTTGTTTGATTCTAAATATACCGGCAGTGATAACGTAGAGCGCAACACCGCATTCAACGGCAATTATGTTTTTAATCTGCTTGCAGGTAAAGAATGGAAAGTTGGTAAGAACAATGCCTTTACGGCCGATTTTAAAACAACCTATGCAGGTGGAAGATGGTATAGCCCGGTATTGCTTGAGCAGTCGATTGCTTCTGGAGAGGAAATTCGCGATGAAGCGCACGCCTTCAGCGAGCAATACACGCCTTATTTCAGAACGGATTTTAAATTGGGTTTCCGCATGAATCGCGCGAAGTATGCACAGGCATTTTATTTTGACGTAAGGAATATCACCAATCAGCAGAATGTATTTTCTCAAAGCTTCAACAACCGCTCAGAAAGAATTGAGACAATTTATCAGACCGGATTTTTCCCGATATTTCTTTACAACGTTTGGTTCTGATAAAAATTCAAATTGAATTAGCTTTGACGATCGCGTGAATAAATTCTGGAAGAAACATAATCAGTGGATAGGATTTAACGATGTGCCCTTCATTTTGTTGGGCGCACCGTTTATTTCGGTAATTGTAACCATGATTTTTTTTGGGTACAATATTTCCGAAGCCATTGAGTGTGTAGGAATGAATTTGGTGCCATCCTATTTGTCCACATTGATTTTCTGGTTGGGCGATAGGCAAATCACAATTTGGTTTCGCAAGAAGTTTCAAGCCCCTGATCAGTGGAAGAAGCGCATCTATTTGCAAAGTATCACCATTCTGGCATACACTGCTGTAATGTCGATTCCTCTCTTGCAGGCAAAACCCTTTTTTCATCATCCTGAAACGGCCATCTTGCCTCATCCCGGATTCTTAAAATCATTTGTGGCTTGTCTATTTGCAACCATTCCTATCTGCGCCATTTACGAAGCTGCATATTTTATCAGTCGATGGAAGCTGAGCGTTGCCGAGGCCGAAAAGCTCAAACAGCAAAACACAGAATCTCAATTGGAAGCTCTCAAAAATCAGGTGAATCCACACTTTTTATTCAACTCCCTGAATACATTGGTAAGCCTGATTTCCGATGAACCCAAAGCCGCTGTCGATTTTGTGCACCGCCTGAGCCATGTATACAGGGCCATTCTCGATCTCAAGGAAAAACAAGTAGTCACTCTAAATGAAGAATTGGAACTACTCGATAATTACAATTTTCTGCTTAAATCACGCTTCGGTGAAAACCTTCATTTTGAAATCCGCCTGGACGATCCATGCACCTCTTGTTATCTCGTACCGCTTTCACTTCAGATACTTGTTGAAAATGCAATCAAACACAATGTGGCTTCTGCCAAAAGGCCATTGCACATTATGATCTACAATGAAGGCTACAATCGCATCGTGGTAAGAAATAATTTGCAACCCAAACAACAAAAACAAGAGAGCACAGGGACAGGATTATTGAATATTCAAAATCGCTTCATGCTTACGTTTGGTATGAACATAGAAGTAAAAGAAACAACAGAGGATTTCAGTGTGGTGTTGCCGCTTATTCCCATAGAAGAATACCAGTCACCTTCAAAATCCAAAGAGTCATGAAAGTGATTATCATTGAAGATGAACAACCAGCTCTAAAACGGCTGCAAAGACTTATTGAAACCATTCGCCCTCAGGCCAAAATTTGCGCACACGCTGATTCGGTTGAAGACGCAATTGAAGTTATCTCGGAGCATCAGGATGCAGATTTGATTTTTATGGATATTCAACTTGCCGATGGACTCAGTTTCGACATTTTTACAAAACTGGAAGTGCACCCACCTGTCATTTTTACCACAGCGTTTGATCATTATGCGCTCAAGGCATTCAAAGTTAACAGCATTGAATATTTGCTGAAACCAATAGAAGAACAAGAGTTGATTGATGCTTTTGCCAAATTTGATAAATTGCAAAAGCAGTCGCAATCCGTGGATTATTCAGAAATTCTAAAGGCTATTCGCGAAAAAAAAGAAGGGTACAAACAACGCTTTTTGGTAAAAACTGCAGGCCGATTGACTTTCGTGAATATTCAGGACATCGCCTATTTTTTTAGTGAAGAGGGAAATTCGTTTCTGGTTACAATAAACAACGACCGGTTTCTGCTGGAGTCGATTTTGGAAGAAGTAGAATCAGGCCTGGACCCCTCTGCATTTTTCCGCATCAACAGAAAAATGATTGTCTCTCTTGGAAGTATCAAGCGCATTGATCCGCATTTCAATAATAGATACGCCCTGGAGTTGCAGCCCCAATTTGAGGAAGAAACAATTGTTAGCCGGCAGCGCAGCGCTGAGTTCAGGGCCTGGCTTGACAAATAGTGTTGTATTATCAGAATCGATAGCGAATACTAATCGCCCCACAGTCCCATTCATTGAATAATTGGGCGGTAGAAATGAGATTAAAGGCAGGCTTCCAGTCAACTGAAATCTGCAATGGCATATCATGCATGAAATATTCAAGTCCCGCCATTCCATCTACACCAAGTGTCATAGAGTTGCCGGTCTCACTTTCGAAATACCGCGCACGACTTGAATAAATGCCAACGTGACCACCGCCTCCGATATACCACTTCAATCCGCGCACATCAAAAAATTGTTGGTGAAATTCGTAGATGCCTGTGAGGTTGAGACCGCCATATCGGCCCAGCGCAATCAACTCTACTCCGCGATGATCTGTGAAAAGGTGCTGAAACGTAACGCCTGTTCCGAGGCCAAAACGCACCCCAATATGGTTGTCCAGCATGCCTCGTTGAGCCAGAGCTGAGGTGCTCAATGCTATTGCCAGAATCGCCATGGCCACAAATTTTTGAATCATTTTTATTTCAACTCGAGACGGTATTTTTTCCCGAATTCCGTTTGTGTACGTAAAAACTTGTCCTGGGATACCTTTGAGAGTGAAAATATTCTTGTTTGAACCGAGTTGCTGGTGTCCGAAAGGTCCACGGTTATGCTTTCATTGGGTAGTTGCCTGATTCTCAGTAGTGTGCGGTATTCGTTTTCGACAAGTGTTTCATACTGTCTGAAAAGGTCTTTTGCAGCCAGTTGGAGAGATGGATCTTTTTGAAAAGAACCGACGCTATCCAAACCCAGAATTCCGAGCTTTACCTTGCTCTGCAGGTTCGCGTAGGCAAAATCAAAGCGGTCTTCGCTCGCACTGCTATCACGAATGGTGCTATCCATAATATCAAACGCATCAATGATCTGCTTTTGATACCCGATGATGGCATCGTTGTACTCTGCTGCTCGCTCAGCCCGGTTGGTGCACGAAGCCATGGCCAAGGCGAGGAAAAGGATCGGGGTTAATTTTTTCATCATGAAGGCACTATTACAGCGCAAGATACAATTTTTCGGATATCCTATTTACGCAGTTTTAATTGCTGACCTGCCTTTAGTTTGGAGTTCTCGTCGAGTCCATTCAGTTGTTGGAGTTTTTTCATTTTAACCCCAAGATTTTGCGAAATACTCCAGAGTGTTTCACCCGATTTGACCTGATATGAGCTCGCTTTCGCCTTGTTGCGTTTCGGTTGAATGTATAAACGTTGTCCTTCTTTTAAAATTTCAGATCCGGTGAGATCATTGTATCGCTTGAGTTGCCACGCATTCATATCAAGCGAATTTGCAATCGATTCCAACGTTTCGCCAGGCTTTACTGTAATGAATTTGATCCGGTTTTCACTTACTGCAATTTCGCGGTTGTGATTGATGGTGATGTTTGTGCGTTCTTCCTTCTCACCTGATTTGCCTTTGTTGCGCCCTTTCTTCGTTGGTTTTTCTTCTACAACAATTTCTTTTTCATTTCCACCGGCCGACCGGGTTGGAATTTTGTTTTTGCGGATGTACTCTATCCCTATTTCATCGTATTGATGAAGTTTAAACTCTTCTACAATTCCTATGAGCAGGTCAGGATATTTAGGATTAGTCGCATATCCACATTGTTTCAGGCCTTTTGCCCAGCCCTTGTAATCATCCGTATCAAGTTTGAAAAGTGATTCATACCGCTTCCTCTGAAGAAAGGCCGAATGATCTTCATACGAATCGCGCGCTTCGTCGTACCGGCGGAAACACTCTCCACGGGTTTCATCGTCCTCATGAATCGTTTTTCCTTTCCAGTCTGCATGGCATTTGATTCCAAAATGGTTGTTGCCTTCCTTAGCGAGCCTGCTGTTGCCATCTCCACTTTCCAGAATGCCCTGTGCTAGCGTAATACTGGCCGGAACTTTGTGCACCACCATCTGGTAAATGGCCTCGTTTTTCCAATTGTCTATGTATTGCTGACGACTGGTTTTTTCATCTGCCGCAGAAAACAATTCCACGGAACGGGCGCCGAAAAGGAGAAGTAATACCAGAGTTCTGAGCATGTTGAGCATAAGCGGATCGTAATCTGCAAAGCTATTTTTCCTCTGTCTCTCGCGATCTCTATTAAAAAAGGAATGCCAACAAAGCCATGTTCATGTCCGGGCAGGGCAGAAATCGCCAATGGAAAGGCCAATCTTTATGCACTATGAGTACTTTAGCGCACCCTAACGAAATGGGCGAGTTTGGCCCGCTGTGGTATGATTAAATCTAAAATTTTCCTTTCCGACGAAGGCTTCGGGCATATTGTGCGCCAGCGCGCTGTGGTTGATGAATTGCGCCGAGTTCTTCCGGAGTTGGAAGTCGTTGTTCAGACCAAAATTCAGGCGGAAGCAGCATCACGCTTTATTTCCGGTGCAAGGATAATTGAACGCTTCAACAACATTACCTGGGACAAAAAACCCAACGGATCTCCGGACCTTGTCAAAATCCGTGAGCGTTTCTCGAATTATCTGACTACTTCGGGTGATTTTGTGGAGCATGAATTGAATCAGGCAGAATCGTTCGATTTTATCATCTCCGACTTTGTATATGAAGCTTTTGACGTAGCTCATCAGCGAAAAATCCCTGCTTTTGGGGTGGCTCATTTTACCTGGGACTGGTTCTTTAGCAAATTGTATCCGCCCGCGGTCCATACCGACGTTATCGAACATTTTATGCGCATGGCCGATCGTGCTACCCGCCTGTATTTCCCGCCTTTTACTCCAGAAGAAATCATTCATCACTACCAGGGCAAGGCGTTGGAAGTGCCATTGATTTTGCGTTCAGGGATAGAACACAAGTCCATTCGGCACAAGGATAAATTTAACGTGCTCATTATGGATAGCGGTGCTGGCGTGCTTTCCGAACCTATCCGCAAGGCTCTGAAGAGTGTTGCTGCACTCTCGGAATTTCAGTTTTTTGCCTCGGAAAAATTTACCACCGATCATCAAAACCTCACGGCCATTCCGGCAGATGATTTGATGGTGGACTATGTTTCTGACATGGACCTGGTAATTGGACGCGCCGGATTTAATACCATTTCGGAGTGCATTGGATTGCGCACGCCCATGCTACTGATCGGTGAGGCCATGAATCCGGAAATGAGTGAAAACATCCTACTCCTCAAAAAACAAAATCTGGGATCATTTATTTCCATGGAAACATTTGAAAATCATTTAGGTACGTACCTCCCCGACTTTTTGAAACACGAATATGGATACATCAAAAACATGATGAATCAACACGAAATTGCAACCAATGGTGCAGAAATAATCGTAGCCGACATGTTGAGTTACCTCCCATAAACGTGCGACTAAATCATCTAAAAATGCATCTTTTACCGGATTTTATTTGACATCGGATGCATTACATTTGCGCTCCCAATTGAAAAAAGGAAATACTGCCACCTGAACAAATTCATTTTTGATGAAAGACCAACTGATTGATAAACTGCACGAACTGTTAAAGACGGAAGACATAATGAGTATCCGTGAAGCCGTTCGTGATATCCGCAACGACTGGAAAGCGGAATCTGCCAAAGAAAGACAAATTCAACTCGAAGCCTTCAAAGCTACCGAGCCTGCAGAAGATGTTGAATTCGTTTATACCCCTCATGAGCTTGAAGGTAAGTTTCAGGATCTGCTCAAGGTCTATGAAGACCGTGTAGAAGAACAGGGAAAAATTCTGGCCGCCGAAAGACAAAAAAATCTTGATGCACGCAACGAGGTATTGCGCGAGATGGAAGCGTTGATCAAAGATGAACAGAATATCGGAAAGGCGTTCTCCAATCACAAAGCCCTCAAGGAAAAATGGGATCAGGCTTCTGATGTTCCCGGAAATGTATACCATGATCTGAATGATAAATGGCAGAAACTCAATCACGAGTTTTTCTACAATATCAATATCTATAAATCCCTGCAAGATCACGACCTCAAAATCAATCAGAAGAAGAAGGAGGAAATGATTGCTGAGGCACAAAAGCTGGCTGGCGTCGAGAACATCAACGATCTTGAAGTATTGCTTCGCAAGTATCAACGCGAATGGCTCAACATTGGTCCATCGCCACGCGAGACATACAAAGAATTGGGAGATACTTTTTTTGGTGTTTTACGCGAAGCCCAAAACAAAGTGCAGGCGCATTATGATGAAATTCACTCGCACAGTGAAGAAAATCTGGAGAAGAAAAAGGCACTCGTCGAGAAAATGAAAGAAATTCTGGTGATGGAAATTACCAACCAGAGTACCTGGAATCGCTGGACAGATGAAGTATTGAAACTTCAGGAGGAATGGCGCAACACGGGTTGGGCCAGAAAAAAGGAAAATGAAGAAGTATGGCAGGAGTTCCGCGGTTTGTGTGATCTGTTTTTCGGAAAGCGCAAAGCCTTTATGGATGAAAAACGCGCTGGTTTCAAAGAGAACAAAACCAGGAAAGAAGAATTAATTGAAAAAGCCCGAGAGCTTCAACACAGCGAAGATTGGAAGAATACTACTGAAGCCATCAAAAAATTTCAGGAACAATGGAAGGCAGTGGGAGCTGCTGATATGAAAGACGAGCAACGTCTTTGGCAGCAATTCCGCTCAATTTGTGACCATTTCTTTCAAAGAAAAAAGGAGCATTTTGGAAATATCGGCGAACAGCAGGAAGAAAATTACCGATTGAAGTTTGATTTTTTGAATGAACTGGAAGCCTTTCAACTTACCGGAAATAAAGGCGAAGACCTCAATACCCTGAAACAATTTGGTGAGCGTTGGCACGCCATTGGATTTGTTCCTAAAGAAAAGGTGAAAGAAGTAATGGATCGCTACAATGCAATCCTGGACGTAAAATACGGCCAGTTGAATGCAGACCGCGAACAACGTGAAATGGACACTTTCCGATCACGCCTCGCCAATATCAAGGGCAGTCAGGATGGTGATTTTAAACTGAGAAAAGAGAAGGGTCTGTTGCGTGAAAAAATCGACAGATTAAACCAACAAATCAAACAATACGAAAACAATATGGGCTTTTTCACCGGCAAAGGAGCCGAAGCACTGAGAAAGGATATTGAGAAAAAAATCTTGGCCACAAAACGCGAGATTGAAGATCTTCGCAAAAAGATGGAGCTACTCAACACCTGATATTTCGAAAAGGGCCGCGCAAGCGGCCTTTTCTTTTACCAGCTTTTTCAGTCGCGCAGCCAATTTAGACCTCACACGTTATCCTGTTCATAATCCGGAGTTAGGGATAAGGCATTTATGCCACGTACCAAATAGTTTTGCGCTCACTGCGTTTCTCATTCAAAGCGTGTTTCTATGAAAGGATTTTGTTTGTCAATAGGGTTACTGGTTTTCTGTTTTTGCGGCATTGCCCAAATACAGGAGTTTAAAGATTTTTATCCCAATGGCCAAACCCGAAGCAAAGGGATCTATGTCAATGGCTTTGAAGATAGCCTTTGGGTGTATTACTATGACAATGGCGTGATACAGGAGGAAACGCATTACAAGAAAGGTAAATTTCATGGCAGCGTAAAGCGTTATCATCCCAATGGCAAACTGATGGTCGAAGGGTATTTCAAAAATGACAAGCAGGATAGCCTTCAACGAACCTTTGATGCGGACGGGGATTTAGTGGAGGAAGGACATTTCATAAAAGGCAATAAGACAGGTCAATGGAATTACTTCTTCCCTAAAGGCGACACTATGATGACCGAAATTTATAAAGACAATGTCATCTACCTGTGGTCTTTTTACGCTGCACCAAAACAGCCCGCAGTGGCAAATGGAACCGGTGTCATAGAAGAGCATTTTGAGAATAAAAAACTGTCAAAACTATGCCGGTACAGCGGAGGGTTGATGCATGGGAATTATGCGGAGTATTATTCCAGCGGAAATGTCAAACGCGCGGGTAAATATATTTTTGGAAAAGAGGACGGTGAATGGGTTGAAAATTTTCCAACCGGGAAAATTAAAAATAACATCAACTACAAAGAAGGTGTATTGCATGGAAAGTTCGCTGAGTATAACGCAAATGGAACCTTCCGTGTTGAAGGAGAATACACTGAAGGTCTGAAAGCGGGTCATTGGTCTTGGCATTTGCCATCAGGTACCAAGGATATGGAAGGCGATTTTTACAAAGACCTTCAGCAGGGAGAATGGATCTTCTATTATGGAAATGGCAATAAGCACTATTGGGGAAATTATCAGGAAGGCCGCATGGAAGGTATGTGGACCTACCAATATTTCGAAGGTCAGAAATGGAAACAGGGTGAATATGTGAAGGGATTAAAAAATGGCAAATGGGAGTATTGGTTTGAAAATAAAAAATTGATGATGGAAGGATCTTTCAAAAATGATCTCGAAGAAGGGGTATGGAAGAGTTATTACGACAACGGAAATCCCCAGGATATTGGCAATTATCAGGGAGGAAAAATGAAGGGAAAATGGGAAGGGTTTTATCCCAACGGCGTTCGCAATTACCAGGGCGAATGGACCATTTTTGAAGAAACCGATAAATCGGCTGCCAAGTGGAAAGAGATTTATAACATGTCGGAAACGACAGATACAACCAAGGCCGGCGATGTTAAAACGGGTGAATGGATGTATTGGAGTTCGAAAGGAATACCCGAAAAAAAAGAGACCTACAACAAAAAAGGAGAGTTAAATGGTCCGGCAGAGACCTACAACCTGAATGGTAAGTTGGAGTCAAAAGGCAACTACAAAAATGGAAAACCAGATGGAAAGTGGGAGTACTATTTTCCACATGGATCCAAAATGCGCATTTGCGAATACGAAGAAGGCCGTTTAAATGGAAATAGTATTGTGTACAGTGAAAGGGGGCAGATCATCGAAGAAAGCAATTACAAAAACAATAAACTGGACGGATTGTACACCAATTATGACGAACGAACCGGTAAAGTCTTGCTCAAACAGGAATATGAAAATGGGCGGGTTGTAAAGGTGCTCGAAGGAAAACCCGGAAAATAAGGCTATGAGAATTATTGCGATTATACCGGCCCGCGGAGGAAGTAAACGATTGCTAGGCAAAAACGTCTTTCTTTTGAAGGGTAAACCCCTCATCCAATACACGATCGAAGCTTGCAATGCGTCACGGTTTGTTCAGCATGTTTTTGTAAGCTCCGAGGATGATACCATTCTGAACGTCGCAACAGAGCTGGGTGCAACCTCTCTAAAACGACCACCGGAGCTTGCCGACGACCAAACACCAAAAGTTGTTGCTATCAGGCAAGCCGCAAAAGATCCTGCAGTGGGACTCCTCGGCAAGGACGATATAGTTGTTATACCTCAAGCCAATTCGCCACAAATAAGCGCATCACAAATGGATCAGGGTATTCAGTTATTGCTGGATCATGCTTTATGGGAAGTGATGAGTTGCGATGAAAACGGTGTGCAAAATGCCGCATTCAGAATAGTGAGGTATCATGCACTTTTTAATTCCTTTCTAAGCGCTCACTGTGGCTTTGTTATTGCCAAAAATCTGGACGTTCATACTCTGGATGATATACAAAGGCTCGAATCAGGCGACTGAAAAACAAGCGGTTGTCTATATGCTCTTTCAACCCTTCACACCCTAAAATACCTGGTTCTCTAAACCACCTCTTGGGTTACATTTGGCAACCTTTTTAGGGTGGATTTTATCGAAATTATATTCGTTCAAATACCGTCTCCAAAGAAGTGTACTATCTTTTAATCAGCTTATGAAAAAAGTGAAATTTGCTGTTGTCGGATGCGGCAGTATCGGCAAAAGGCATATAGCAGTGCTCGATGCAGATCCGGATGCACAACTCGTTGCTATCTGTGACCTCGATGAAAAACGCGCTAAGGAACTTTCTGATCTTTATGAAGGTGTGCCTTTTTTCACCAACTACGATGAGATGCTCAGGAATATTGACGCCGATGTTGTCAATGTGGTAACTCCTCATGCATTGCACAAATCCATGTCCATTCAAGCTTTGGAAGCAGGATTTAACGTCCTCGTCGAAAAACCGATGGCACTATCAGTAGACGATTGCAAAGTGATGAATGATGCCAGCTTAGCCTCAGGAAAAAAACTATGGGTAGTAAAGCAAAATCGCCACAATGTTCCTGTACGCCTTGCCAAACAAGCCATTTCAGAAGGGCGACTTGGCAAAATATTTATGGTCAAATGCGATATCCTCTGGAACCGATACCAGGGTTATTACGACGAATCACCTTGGCGCGGTAAAATTGAAGAAGAAGGTGGGGCACTTTTTACCCAGGCCAGCCACTTTATCGATCTTCTAATCTGGTGGTGTGGAGATATCGTTGATGTAAAAGCCCATGCAGAAACACAGAACCATCAAATACAAACCGAGGATACCGGTGTTGCCATTTTGCGGTTTGATTCTGGTGCCATTGGGTCACTCGTTTGGACTACCTGCGTGTACCACAAAAATTTTGAAGGAAGTATTACCATCATTGGTGAAAAGGGTACCATCAAAATTGGTGGTCAATACCTCAACAAAATGGAGTATTGGGATGTAGAAGGCTATCCTCTTCCGGAGGGAATTGATTTTAACGACAAACCCAATGCATACGGCAAATACCAGGGCACAAGCTCAAATCACGACAAAGTGATTAAGGCCATCATCAGCTCTATTCGAAACGAAAGCGACGAAACTGTTGCGGGCATTGAAGGCATTCGTTCTATTGATGCAATCGAACAAATTTACCACCACATTCGAGGATGAACGAGCCCACTTTTTTTCAATCGGCCATTAAAAATGTGTCGTTCGGTGAAGATGTCAAAATCGTTGAACCAGTGAATATTTATGGCTGTAAAATTGGCAACGGTGTTTTTATCGGACCATTCACCGAAATTCAGAAAGATGTAGAAATCGGCAATCGTACCAAAGTGCAAAGTCATAGTTTTATTTGTGAATTGGTGACCATTGGCGACGATTGTTTTATCGGACATGGTGTAATGTTCATCAACGATACCTTCAGCACTGGCGGACCTGCACGCGGCGATAAAACAAAATGGAAATCTACGCGCATAGGAAATGCAGTCTCAATAGGTTCTAATGCCACCATTATGCCTGTCGAAATTTGCGATCAGGTCGTTATTGGAGCCGGTTCTGTTGTTACCAAAAACATCACAGAACCCGGTATTTATGCAGGAAATCCTGCGCGCAGAATGAAATCCTGAATCGAATTTCTTTTTTCCCTCCTTTCATGTGGATATTTGGCGCGGCCTTATGCCTTATCATTTTATGAAAGTCCCATTTGTAGATCTACACGCACAATACCTTAGTATCAAGCAGGAAATCGATTCTGCCATTGAAAAGGTAATCCGGGAAACGGCCTTTATTAGTGGATCTTATGCAGCTTCCTTTGAAAAAGAATTTGCTGTATATACGGGTGTAAAGCATTGCATGGCGTGTGCCAACGGAACCGATAGTCTGGAAATATTGCTAAAAGCAATGGGAATTGGATCAGGTGATGAAGTCATCGTACCTGCATTATCCTGGATAAGTACTTCCGAATCGGTGTCTTCAATTGGAGCCACTCCGGTTTTTGTAGATGTGGAT
The DNA here is from genome assembly GCA_046153915.1 of Flavobacteriales bacterium. Taxonomy (GTDB): domain Bacteria; phylum Bacteroidota; class Bacteroidia; order Flavobacteriales_D; family Sanyastnellaceae; genus JANNVZ01. Next base: position 34,048 of record JBJXFC010000071.1, on the reverse strand, counting down.
GATAATTTGCTTATCGACCTCAATCTTGTTGAAGCCAAAATCAATGCGCGCACCAAAGCCATTATCCCGGTTCACCTTTATGGAAATCCTGTAGACATGGATCGCCTCATGGAAATCGCTAATAAACACGGTTTAAAGGTTATGGAGGACTGTGCTCAATCGCACGGTGCAAAAGTGCGCGGTAAACAAGTGGGCTCATTTGGACATTGTGCGAGTTATAGCTTTTATCCCGGAAAAAACCTTGGAGCATACGGAGATGCCGGCGCCATGACTACCAGCGATGATCGTATTGCTGAAATTTCGCGGGCCATTTCAAATCACGGTCAGCAAGGAAAACACAACCACATCATGGAAGGACGCAATTCGCGCATGGATGGAATGCAAGGCGCCATCCTGAGTGCAAAACTGCCGTATCTCGCGGCATGGACCGAGGCCAGAATCAAAAATGCACAACGTTATAATTCGCTTTTCAACCATCCCGACTTGAAACTTCCATCCGTTCCGGACTATGCACAACACGTTTTCCATCTCTATGTTATCCGTATAAAAAGGCGTCAGGAATTGATGGAGTTTCTGAAGGTGAATGGTATTGAGACTTCTGTTCATTACCCAATTCCTTTGCCCTTGATGCCTTGCTACAAAAAATTCGGATATGCACCTTCAGATTTCCCAGTAGCAGCGCAAGCGGCCTCTGAAATACTTTCTTTACCAATGTATCCCGAATTGAGTGATGAACAAGCACAGTATGTGGTATCTAAAATTGAAGAGTTTTTAAGTGCTTGATTTGCACGTTTTTCTAGTCCAAAATGTGATTACCTGGCCTTGAGAAAACCGCCATGCCCTGGAATTTCGTTGGTCATGTAGTTCAGTATTGGTGAGAGAAGTGAAAACTCATTTCCAAATTCTACAATAGTGGCTCTAAATTGCCCCCAAAAAAGAGACCGATATGTTTGTTATTTCTGAAATTTTCCCTCAACACGGCGGCAGTCTGGTAGTAGCCGAGCAAATGATCCTTCAGAGCAAAATGGCTGGAGCCGATGCCGTGAAAGTGCAATTGTATACTGCAACACAATTTGGTGCTGAAAGAGGATACCTCGAACTTTCGAAAGACGGCCTTAAAAGATTGCGCGACTATGCAGTAAATCTGGGCATTGCGCTTTTCGCAACTCCTTTTACCATGGAGCGTCTGGACTGGTGCCTTGAATTGGATCTGCCTTACCTCAAAGTGGCTGCCCGCATGCATAAGGAATTTCCGGAGCTAACAGCGGCTATCATGAGTCACAAAAAGCCAACATTCGTAAGCATTCCCTCTGATTTGAATACCGATGAAGTGATAAAATTCGATCATTCGATTTATCTTTATTGTGTGGTGAAATACCCTACACGTGTAGACGAATTTTCTATGCCCGATTTTTCCAAAACCATTTTCCAGGGAATTAGTGATCATACATTGGGCAATGCGGGAGCCCTATTTGCCTCCGCTCATGGAGCAAAATACCTGGAAAAACATTTCACACTCCGTAAATCTTTCCAATACGAAACTGAAAAAGCACATCTCGGAAGCATGGACATGCAGGATCTCATGGAGATCAAACAAACGGCTTTTGAATTTGAGCGCATCAGAAAGGTTTTGGGATATGATAAGTGAGCTTAGATCTGTCATAAAAGCTTACTACGAAATCGAAAGAGCATGGCATTCCGAAAATAAAAAAACGGATGAATACCTTGCTGCTGTGTGTTTTTTCGAACACATGACTTATCGCCTCACAGAGGCAGACAAATCCGACCAACTCATTGGCTTACGCATGTCTCGTCGATTGATGAAAAGGCTGTTTTCAAAGTCCAAAGAGGCCATTCTTGTTGTGCATCCCGAACAGCCAACCATTGTTTTGGGTGGTATCATCCGCACTCGGGATATCATTGTCAACTACGTCGACCGATGCGCCGACCAACCTGTGGGTACATATATTGCCAAAGATTTTATTACGGGAGTGGACTTACCACGTTGGTCGCTCTTGTTTTGCATGATCCCTTTTATGGTGCGACAATCCTGGAGAGCCGTTATCAGCAAAAGGCGCATAAATTTTGCTCTGAGTATCCATGAAGTTTTTGAAATCGCTTACCTCAAATACTACATCAGAACAAAAGGAATTAAGCATATCTATGATTGGATACCTTATGAAAAGGATTCCAATTTTCTTAGTCTTCAAATGATGAAAGAAGGCGCGGAAGTCACAAAAATTCCATCACCCGGCCCTTTGGCTACGCACAATCGAATTATGATTGGCACAGAGATCATTTTTTCTACTCCATATCACTTCGAAGAACTAAAACGTTTCGGAGATACCATACGGGCACAAAAATTCTCGAAATGGCCTCCCCAGGGCGCTGAAGCAAATATTCAGCAATACATGGATCATCCGCAACCACCCCGATTCACGCTGGGTTTCTATTCGCATGGATCATGGGTACGCAAGGCAGAGAAACATGCGCAACATGGTAGAGCAGTGGACGTGGCAGAAGCCAAAATTCTGGGTCTTCTCGGAAGGTTTATTCAAGAAAATCCTGAATTTAAATTGACTATTTTTCCTCATCCACGCGAACGCAAACACAGCATGGAAATGATCACCCGGTTCTACACAACTACCATTGGCCACAACCAATTCTCGATTGTAGATAAATCACATGGAACTGTAGCTTCCTTTCATCTTGTGGATATTGCAATAGGTGCTTTCAGTTCCATTTTATATGAACGGATGTACTGCGGATACAAAACGCTCATTGGCAATATTGGATTTCACGATTTCCCGATGAATGGCAGCACGCTCAATACCATTTCTTTTGTTGCTTATGAAGAAATGCAGGAACTAATAAAACGGTTTGCGCCTCAAAGTGATGATTGGTTTTTTGAACAGACAAAACTGGATGAATACCGGTATACAAAATTTCAGAAAATGGCAGGATGATTTGCTGAAAACAAACAAGCACATGCGTTTTCCAAAATCACAGAAATAACTTTTTTAAGTGCCCCTCAAATCCAAACATATTCTGCTTGCGAATTTTGATTTTCCACCCAATCAGGGAATTGGAGGAAGGAGGTGGGCAAAATTTGCAAAAGAACTGGTTCATCGGGGATATATAGTACACGTTATCAAAGCAGATTCAATACGCGACAACACAGAATCTCCCTGGACCAATGATGTTGAATCTGAGAATATTCATATCTATTCGCTCCCGCGCCGATACCCACTCGCTTTTTCACATCCAGGTAAGGATCTTCTCAGCAAAATCCGGTATCGAATTGCCAGAAAAAATTTATACCGCAAGGAGAAAGGAACCATTTATGATTTGGCCATTGGTTGGGAAAAAGATTTCTTGAATAAAGCGTCTGAAATAATAGGCACGCATGATGTGGAGAATGTGATAGCATCTGGTGCTCCCTGGTATTTGCTCGTATATGCCGCAAAACTGAAAGAACAATTTCCGGCATTGAATTATATCGCTGATTTTCGAGATCCGTGGCTAAATGCGAAGAACTATGGCATGGCCGATCTCACTCCTGATCGCAGAATAGCGGAAGAGAAAAAATTTCAATCTGTCGCTCAGCTGGCCAATGTAATTACCGCGCCCAATGCGGAAATGATCGCTGATCTAAAACAAATGGCTGGGACAAAGTCATCGTGTACTTTCGAGGTATTAACCCATTTTTTTGATGCCGATGATATTCCCGTGGAAATGAAAAATATCCAAAACGACAGTATTCGTATCGTCTACGGCGGCGATATCTACATCGGGCTTGAACCACAATTGGAACTTCTGCGACAACAAATCGAGCACATAAAAATCCACAGACCTGAACTCTATCGGAAATTGCGCATTCAGATTTTCACCAATTCTACTATGCCGCCTGTATTCAAAGACTTAGATTCAGTCGAAATAAGTCCTTCAATTGGGAAGGCGCTTTTCAACGAAATAAATCAGGCGGACTATTGTATGATTTTGCTCTCTGATGCCAAACGAAACGAACCCACCACGAAATTTATCGAATTTCTGGCCATGCGAAAACCGCTCGTCGTCATAGCCCCGGAGGGTAAAATCACCTCCTATGTGCGGGACGAAAAAATAGGTTTTGTGCTTGATCCGAACGTCAATTCTAGTTTTGGTGATCAACTGAATAATCCGCTACCATTTAACGCATCTCTGAACATTGGAGAATTTAGCCTGAGTGCAGTTACTGACAAACTTTGTGCATTGTTGAAATGAAAATCCTCTACTTTTCTTCTCATCCATACCTCAATCTGGCTGCTCCCAGTGGCCCGGGCACTCACATGCGTGAGGTGATCAAAGCGTTCGAAAATAGAGGACACCAGGTAGTGAAGTTTATTGCAGGTGGAGAAAAAATGGACGCATCGGCTCCAATAGTTTTCAAAAAAAATCCTATAAAAAAATATATTCCAGCTTATTTCTGGCAGTCTCTCAAAGACCGTCAACTGTTGAAGTTTGATGAATCACTTTTTGTTCAATTGAACAAGTTCATTCAGACTGAAAAACCCGATTTGATATATGAACGAGGTTATTACCTTATGAGCTCCGGAGTGCGGGCTGCCAGGGAAAATAATCTGCGCCATTTTATTGAACTCAATGCGCCTTATCCAGAAGAAAAAACCGCCATGGAAGGAAAGTCATGGTTTATGTCAAAAGCGGACAACATAGAAAAATTTCAGGTGGAGAATGCTTCTCTCGTTGTCACTGTTTCTTCCGCGCTGAAGGACTATTTTTTGCGAAGAACAAAGGTAACTTCGGATAAAATTCTGGTTACTCCCAATGCAGTGGATGCGCAGGTTTTTCATCATGCAGGGGGAGATGTATCCGCAATGAGAAGCAGACATGGATTTGAACAACATCATCTGGTAATCGGATTTGTTGGTTCCATTTTTCCTTATCACGGCGTGGACGAACTCATAAACGCATTTGTTGAGATTGCGAAGTCAAGGGATCACGCAAGGTTGCTGGTTGTCGGCGATGGCGAAATTCTGCCACAACTGAAACACGCGTTGAATTCCACAGGCCTTGCGCACAAAGCAGTCTTCACGGGCAATGTTCCCCACAAGGACGTTTTTGATTTGATTTGTTGCATGGATATCACCGTTATGGCCCGCAGCAATTGGTATGGAAGTCCGGTCAAGATTTTTGAATACGGCGCCATGAAAAAGTTGATCATTGCTCCCGACGAAATTCCAATTCACGATGTGATGGAACACGGGGTAAATGGATTTATTCTCGGCAAAAATGAAAGAGCACTTTTGCCTACACTGCGTCATGCAATTGATCATCCGGAAGAGTGTCAAATACTCGCCAATGCATTTTATTCCAAAGTAAAAAACCAGCACACCTGGCAACATGTAGGTGATTCTATTCTTGAATATTGCACATGAAACTGCTCCTACTTACCGATGGCGTTTTCCCTTTTGTCATTGGCGGAATGCAAAAACATTCGCACTACCTGACGAAATTTCTTGTTCAGCAAGGCCATCAAATTACCCTCGTGCATTGTGTTCCGTATAACAAAACGCTACCGTCGCACGAAGAGCTTTGCACAGTTTTGGGCATTGATGCGCAATCGGATTTTAAATCTATCTGCCTGCGTTTTCCGAAACCCGGCCAGCAACCCGGCCACTACATACAGGAGTCTTACGCCTATTCGGAATTGATTTATAAGGAGGTTTCCGAAATAGTGGATGAATTTGATTTCATTTATGCTAAGGGATTTTGTGCCTGGAAAATGCTTCATCTCAAATCGAAAGGTAAAAAATTCCCGCCGATTGGGGTTAAGTTTCATGGCTACGAAATGTTTCAAAAACCTGTAGGATTTAAAGCCTGGCTACAAGCATTGATATTAAGAGGGCCTGTAAAATGGAATAACCGAAATGCTGATTTTGTTTTTTCGTATGGCGGAAAAATTACAGACCTTATCCGAAATCTAGGAGTTCAGCAAGCTCAAATCGTGGAGATACCTACTGGAATCGACTTGTCATGGATCAAGACTCGCTTTAGACCAACAGTGAAAAGTGATATTCATTTCGTTTTTGTAGGAAGGTATGAACGACGAAAAGGAATTGAAGAATTGCATGATGCGCTGAGACAACTTCAGGGTCATAAGGGGTTTCATTTTCATTTCATAGGACCGATACCGGTCTCCAAAAAAATAAATGCAGCTCAGTTCACATACCACGGCACTTTGGATGATACCGGTGCCATCCAGAGCATTCTCGACATGTGTGATGTGCTGGTAGTCCCCTCGCACAGCGAAGGAATGCCCAATGTGATTATGGAAGGAATGGCGCGCGGATTGGCCATTATCGCCACAGATGTAGGCGCTGTTTCGGCAGTAGTAGATAGCGCTAATGGATGGTTTGTAGAGCCGGGCAATGCTGCGGCATTAAAATCTACCCTGGAAGTGGTACTCGATGCTGATCCTGCTTCTATCGATCAGAAAAAGAGCGCATCCTTGTCGCGGATTGAAACCTTCTCCTGGGACAAAATTGCCCGAATCACGGCAGAATTCCTTGAGTCCAAGCGCTGAATCCTTTGCCTGTGTTGAAGCAGCGGGCCCATCATCCAAAAAAAGGCTTGTCAATGGCCGCTTTTCAGGTTAGATTCGCGTCCGTTTTATGGCTTCACCCAAGGTATATTTTCCAGGACTTTATGGTTTGCGATTCGTATCGGCTATCGCCATCCTGATTGTGCATGTCGAACTCACCAAAAAGGCGATGGGCCATGGCGAAGGCCTGTGGTTCGACCCTGATAATACAGAACGTGTTGCAACCACCCCTTTTGCCGCCATCATGAACGGAGATGTGAGATGGGAAGCTGCACTAATCATGTCATTTGGACCTCAGGCTTTGATTTTCTTTTTTGTTCTCAGCGGTTTTCTTGTCACTTTTTTACTTTTTGAAGAAAAACGAGTGACACAAACTGTTTCATTGAAAAAGTTTTTCTACCGGCGTTTTCTCCGGTTATGGCCTTTGTATTATGTCTTTGTAATACTCGGATTTTTTGTTCTTCCTCACTTTGACTGGTTTTATATCCCAAAACAATTGGCCTTTGTTCAGGAAAATTATTGGACAATATTCCTATGCTTTATATTCCTGTTGCCCAATCTGGCCATGTCTATTTTCCCTTCTCCTTTTCCAAACGTGGGACAGATGTGGAGTATTGGAATGGAAGAGCAATTCTATATTATCTGGCCGGTTATGCTGAAGTACGTCAAACATGCACTCTTTGCAATGATTGCCATTATGGTGCTCATTCTGGCGGTTAAGGTATTTATCTACCTGCTTCCCGATGGCCAGCCAATTGTTGCTGTGGCGAAACGATTCTTTGGCATGTTTAAAGTGGAGCCCATAGCGCTTGGAGGCATTGGTGCCTACATACTTTTTTTCAATAAAACGTCCTGGCTTAAATTCATCTATCACCCGGTAGTGCAGGTTTTGGCTATTGCAAGTATCCCCGCAATTGCCCTCTTTTTGCCCAATTCATTGCTCAATGCAGCCCATTTGGTTTACAGCATTCCAGCACTGGTAATTTGCATGAATGTAGGTGCAAATCCCAAAAGCCTTCTGAAACTAAACCACGGCTGGCTTGATTACCTGGGCAAGATCTCCTACGGAATTTATATGTTTCATTTCGTTTGTATTACCTTCACACTTCACATGCTCGAAGCCATGCTTGATTTACCCCAGAGATTGGGCATGTGGAACAATTTGCTCGTTTATGTTATAGCCATTGGATTAACCATTGGAGTTTCTGCCCTGAGTTACGAGTATTTTGAAAAGCGTTTCCTTGTGAGAAAGAAAAAGTTTGTTACCGTTGAAAGCGGTAAAATCTGATAACCCATGCTCAAAAAAATTACAATAGGTGCCATTCTCGTGAGCATGTATTCCTATTCGTATATTTTTAGTCGCGAACCATTTGAGTTTTATGTAAGCTATATTATCTATATCATTTATCTGCCATTTTTCTTTGCAAAATTTGGTATTCCGAAATGGCCTACGATGATATTTTTCCCTCTTTTTATCGCTGGAATCATTACCACTCAAATCGGACTCAATACACCACAACAGTTTTATAAAACAATCATCGGATTTTTTGCCTCCTGTGTTTTTTATCACTACGTAATTCAGGCATTTGATTATGATGTAAAATCGCTGTTCCGGTTTTATATGAAATCGGCCTATGTCATTTCTATTATCGGCTTGATCCAGATAGCCTCTTACATGGTGGGATTTAAATTTGGATACGATTATCACTGGCTATTCAACAAATGGAATACTACAGCGGGTGGTCTCGGTATTCGTGTGAATGCCGTTTTTTCCGAACCTGCATACTACGCAGCTACGATGGCGCCAGCCTTTTTTGTCGGAATTTACAACCTGCTTAAACGAGAGGAAAATTTTGTATCAAAGTTCAAAAGCCTGATCATAGTACTCGCTTATTTTACTCCCTTTTCCAGTGTTGGTATCATGGGTATTTTTCTCACAATCATCATCTTGCTGATTAATCTGGGATTCTTCCGGTATGCTTTTATCATGATACCATTACTCGTTTTTGTTGCCCGGTATTCCTATTTTAATGTCCCTGAATTCCGCGATCGTTGGGATGGTACCATCGCGCTCTATACAACCGATAACATCTATTCTTACGATATCCACGGCAGTAGTTTTGTATTGTACAATAATTCACACGTGGCATGGGAGAATTTTAAAAAAAATCCCATCATGGGCACGGGATTGGGATCTCACCCCATCGCGTTCGATAAATATTCTTATACCAACGTAATAGGTGCAGTTCAATTGGATTACAATAGCAAAGATGCCAACTCTATGTTTCTGCGATTGATGTCTGAAACGGGTCTTTATGGAATGGTCGTTATTCTCTTGCTGCTTTTTGGGTCCTGGGTATTCAGCTGGCAAGCTGTAGAAAAGGAATACTGGCTCATCTCCAATGCCTGTGCTCTGATAATATTGCTGTATATGTTGCGGCAGGGCCACTACTTCCTCAATGGATTTCCTTTCTTTTTATGGTTGCATTTTTATACCAAAAAGCTGAATAAGTTTAAAATTAAAGAAAAAAAATTGGCCCAATTGGATGGCCTTGAAGCAATTTCCATCGCGCCTGTTGGCGTGCAACACCCAGATCAAAAAGGACGCAAAAATGAAACCAGTTAGGTCCCCATTTATCGCCTCAAGCGTCATTCTGGCATGAAAAAGGTCTTGATTTTATACCGGGAATTGGCTGGCTATGTTGTGGCCTGTATCAATCATCTCCATCTCGAATACGGGGTTCATGTAGATGTAGTCGCCTATCCTCTGAATCGGGATGCGCCTTTTCAATTTCAATTTTCAGGAAGTATCAAGCACGAAAATCGGCAGGATTTTGACGCGATCTCCCTGACCAAAAAAATAGAGCTAGGGCAATATGATTTAATTCTCGTTAGTGGATGGGCTGACAATGATTACCTCAGAGCTTTAAGTGCTTCTAAAACCGCCGTGAAAGTCGTGGGGTTCGATACCTGGTGGAATGCTACTCCGAAACAGTTTCTGGCCGCGTTGTATGCGCGTCTATTCATTACACCTAAGTTTGACTATGCTTTTGTGCCAGGACCGGAGCAAGTGGAATTGGCGCTGCGGTTTGGTTTTAAAAAAAATCAGATTCTGAAAGGGGTTTATGCTTGTGATGTGCCGCAATTCTCTGAGATTGCGCTTTCCAGATCTGGACAGAGAGAAAATGCAATCAAAAAATTGCTTTATGTAGGGAGATATGCAGACGAAAAGTTCATAACCCAATTGTGCGGGTGTATGATTGAACTCCATGAAGAAGGGTTTACTAACTGGCGCCTGGTGTGCATAGGCACTGGTCCGCTTTTCGAAACACGATTGCAACATCCATGTATCGTTCATCAGGGTTTTCAGCAGCCCTCTCAATTGGCGACAATGATGCTTGAAGGCGATGTATTTGTTCTGCCCAGCACCTTTGAGCCATGGGGCGTTGTTGTGCATGAATTTGCTGCTGCAGGCTATCCCCTTATTCTCTCTGACCATGTCGGTGCTCGCCATGCGTTTCTCCGAGACATGGAAAACGGATTCCTTTTTAAATCAGGAAGCAGAGAGGAGCTTAAATCAGCCATGAAAAGAATGATGCTTACTCCTCAAAATATCCTTGTCGAAATGGGGGCGATAAGTTCTAATTTGGCAAAAAAAATTACGCCGGATACCTGGGCAAAAACCCTAATACAGTTGATGTAATATGGCAAATATTCTAATTACCGGTGGCGCTGGGTTTATAGGTGGTTCACTTGCTGAAGCCCTTTCTTCAGATCCTGAAGACAACATTTGGGTGGTCGATAATCTTGTGACGGGTTCAATGAAAAAGGTACCTGTTTCCAAACATAAGAATATCCGGTTTTGCCAGGCGGATGTAAATTACAAAACCGAAATTGAACCGCTGTTCGAAAGCACTCATTTTGATTTTGTATTTCACTATGCTGCTTTGGTCGGTGTCCAGCGAACATTGGATCAACCCACCAAAGTGCTTCAGGATATTGACGGCATTAAGAATATTCTTGACCTCTCCAGAGATCACCGCGTTAAAAGAGTATTCTACAGCAGTAGCAGCGAGGTCTATGGAGAGCCCGTTCACATTCCGCAAAACGAACATACAACACCACTCAATTCGAGATTGCCATATGCCATTGTGAAAAACCTGGGTGAAGCTTTTTTGAGATCTTACTTTACAGAATACGGACTCAACTATGGCATTTTTCGATTCTTCAATACCTATGGACCAAACCAAAGCGAAGATTTTGTGATGTCGCGATTTTTGCGTGCCGCCCTTAAAAATGAGAACTTAAACATTTATGGAGATGGTTCTCAAACAAGGACTTTCTGCTACATAGACGACAATATTGCATGTTGTAAAAAGATTTTTGAGGATGAGTTATTCGTAAATGATGTTATCAACGTAGGAAGTGATCACGAAATGACCATTTTGGATTTGGCAAAAGAAATAGTTCGCCTTACAAATTCGTCGTCGCGTATTGTGCATTTACCCGCGTTGGCCGAAGGCGATATGACCCGAAGAAAACCCGATATTTCGAAAATGAATCAGGTAATAGGAACAAAGAGAATTTCGCTGGAAGAAGGTGTTCAGGCAATTCTTAAATCTGGGAGAATTGGCTGATGTGTGGAATCGTGGGTACATATGGTATTCCTGATACTGCAAAATCCCGCCACATGGTCGAGGTGATGTGCAATTCCATCCAGCACCGGGGGCCGGATGCAACGGGTATTTGGCAAAATGAAATTGCTACGCTTGGTCACAGACGACTTAGCATTATTGATGTTTCCGAGGCAGGCAATCAACCGTTTTTTTCAAAGAATAAAAATCATACAATTGTTTTTAATGGAGAAATCTACAACTACCTTGAATTAAAGGAGGAACTTTCTGATTCCTACGAATTTATTACCGGATCGGATACTGAAGTAATACTTGCAGCCTACGAAAAATGGGGCATTGATGCCGTCCATCATTTTTATGGGATGTTTGCGTTCGCACTTTGGGATAACGATCTTAAGAAATTATTCGTAGTTCGCGACCGACTCGGTATTAAGCCTCTTTATTATACCTGGAAGTCGAATCAGTTTTGTTTTTCATCGGAAATTCGAGCTCTCATTGATGCCGGAATCACCAGCAAAAAGATAAATCCCGCAGGATTGGAAGACTATTTGCGCTACCAAACTGTACATGCACCGCGAACCATACTCGAAGATGTTTTGATGCTAATGCCCGGGCAGATGATTGTATTGTCCGGCAATGATTTTTCAAAGTCGACCTACTGGAATGTACAAGATAGAATTGATACTTCAGCGGGTTCGCATAACCGAACTGAGGTCAAAACGAATGTCCTTCATTTGTTGAGTTCTGCCGTCGAAATAAGAATGCGCGCTGATGTTCCATTCGGTGCATTTCTTTCTGGCGGAATCGATAGCAGCGCTGTTGTTGGTTTAATGAGCAGGGTTTCACGACACAAAGTCAAAACGTTTGCCGTCACATTTTATGAAAAGGAATTCGATGAAAGTCCTTATTCAAGAATGATTGCAGATCGGTTTGACACCGATCACACTGAAATAAAACTTCGGGCTGATGATTTTTTGAAACTGGTTCCCGCCGCACTCAACGCTATGGACCATCCAAGTGGTGATGGTCCAAATACCTATGTTGTAAGCAAAGTTACCCGCGAGTGTGGAGTGAAAATGGCTCTTAGTGGTCTTGGCGGTGATGAACTGTTTGCCGGATACAATGTGTTTCACCGAATGCTCTCGATCGAAAAGCGCAAGTGGATAAATACAGTGCCACGTCCTGTACGCATTTTAATTGGCGATATACTCAAGAAAATGCGTCCGGGCATTTCATCAGAAAAAATGGCCTTGAGCCTTGGAGCCGATCGAATAGATTTGGCGCACGTGTATCCGCTTACTCGTCAGCTTTTTTCCGAAGATTCCATACGCAAAATCCTTCCGGCAAGCACACAGGTGAATAATCCGGTTTGGGAAATGGCCCATGAAATTGCCGCTCTCGATTGTCCTGTGCTTACAAAGGTTTCGCTTGCCGAAATTTCGAGTTATATGCAAAATGTGCTCCTTCGTGATACGGATCAGATGAGCATGGCTCACGCATTGGAAGTCAGGGTGCCTTTCCTCGACCATCGACTTGTAGAATATGTAAGTGGAGTGAGCGACGACATTAAATTTCCTCATTCACCTAAGCAGTTATTGGTCGATTCATTGGGGGATTTATTACCACGGGAAATCATCGATCGTCCTAAAATGGGTTTTACTTTTCCATGGGCCATTTGGATGAAGGACGAATTAAAAGGAATGTGTGAGGAAAATCTTGCAGCGCTAAAACAAATTGATTGTATCAATCACGCAGAAATTGAAAATATCTGGAATCGTTTTCTCCAAAATGATCCGCTCATTTCATGGTCAAGAATTTGGCCATTGGTAACATTAGGCCACTGGCTAAAAAAGCATGACATCCATTGACCGAACAACTATTTTGGTGTTTTCTGATTGGTATTTGCCCGGATTCAAAGCAGGCGGACCAATCCGATCGCTTGTCAATCTGGTGAATGCCGTTCCGTATGACTTTTACATTGTAACCGGAAACAAGGATCACCACAGCGAGGTCAAATATGAAGGTGTTGAGTTTGATTGTTGGGTAAAGTTGAATGATCGAATCCATGTTCAATACCTCAATGACGAAAAGATAAATGCACGGGAGTTTAGAAAAATAATGGATGAAATCAATCCGGATTTTGTATATCTCAACTCCCTGTTTTCTCCCAAATTTACGTTGCTCCCTATGCGCGTTTTGCGCTCCATGGAACATCCTCCTCAAAGCATCGTAGCTCCTCGCGGCATGTTAAAATCCGGAGCCCTTTCTGTAAAGGGATTCAAAAAAAAATGGTTTTTGCGTGTGGCAAAATGGCTCAACTGGTATGGCAGTGTAAAATGGCATGCTACCAATAAAGAGGAAATAGGTGAGATCAGAAAGGTCTTTGGTTTGCGCTCTGTTATTCATCTTTCTCCAAATCTTAGCGCTCCGGTTGTTGCCAATAAAGCCAGAAAAGAAAAGTTAACCCGTGAATTGCGTCTTGTATGTATTGCTAGAATCAGCCCTGAAAAGGGAATTCTCGAAGCGATCCGCTTTTTAAAAACTGCCCGATTGGAAGGTCAGATTTTTTGTGATTTTATTGGTACACAACAAAACACTGAATACCTGGGGCAATGCAGGGCTGAAGCGGCAGGAGTGCCAAATGCATCAATATCTTTTCCAGGAGAGATCCATCCAGATTGTATCCAATCTACGCTGTGCGATTATCATTTTTTCTATCTCGCCAGTTGGGGCGAAAATTTTGGCCACTCCATTTCAGAGGCGTTGTATAGCGGAATGCCGGTTATTATATCGGATCGCACACCGTGGCAAGGCCTGGAAGAAAAAAAGGCCGGATGGGTTATTTCACTGGAAACGGAGGCGTTCTCTGTTGCGTTGAATGCTGCCATGAATATGACTCAGGCAGACTATACTATATGGTCCGATTCGGCAAGGAATTTCGCGAAGGAAATTTCAAATGATCCAACCCGCATTCAAATGGCCATCGGACTTTTTCAGAAATGAACTTTTTCCAAAAAATATCTTTTACAAAACATCCACTGAAGCTGTAAAAACTTAAATTCACCCCATGAACATTGTCATCCTGTCACGCGACACCAAACTGTACAGTACCCGGAGATTAATTGAGGCATGCGAAGCTAGTGGTCATACAGCGCGCGTTGTAGATCATCTGAAATGCAATCTTGTAATTGAAAAGAAAAATCCCAAGGTCATATACAAGGGTGAAGAATTATTGAACGTGGATGCTGTCATTCCGCGCATTGGAGCATCTGTTACATTTTATGGTACCGCAGTTGTGAGGCAGTTTGAAATGATGCATGTTTTTACTGCAGTAGAATCCCAGGCGCTTGTGCGATCCCGTGATAAACTGCGAAGCATGCAAATACTTTCGCGGGCAGGTTTGGGTCTTCCAAAAACCGTGTTTTCAAATTATTCGAAAGACGTAGAGAAAATTCTGGAAGAAGTAGGAGGAACTCCGGTTATCATCAAACTGCTGGAAGGAACCCAGGGACTTGGTGTGGTATTGGCTGAGAATGACAAAGCAGCAATAAGTGTGATGGAAGCCTTCAATGGCTTAAAAGCGCGTGTCATTGTACAGGAATTTATTCATGAAGCCAAAGGAGCGGATATTCGTGCTTTTGTAATTGATGGACACGTTGTAGGCGCGATGAAACGTCAGGCGAAAGAAGGTGAATTCAGAAGTAATTTGCATCGCGGCGGTACAGCTGATGTTATTGAACTTTCCCGAGAAGAAGAACTCGCAGCTATCAAAGCAGCAAATGCACTTAAGCTTGGAATTGCAGGAGTAGATATGTTGCAAAGTGAACGGGGACCTCTGATCATCGAGGTAAATTCATCACCAGGTCTGGAGGGTATTGAAAAGGCTACAGGTAAAGATATTGCCGGGCAAATTGTCAAATACATCGAAAAGCATGTGTGAGACTAGTCAACTGATTTCAGCAAATGCCTGTCATTCGCGCATCAGATACTTTCTGCTTACATCCACAACGTAACGCCTGTTCAGCGTTTTCCTTCCGATTAAAACCTGGTAACGCATGTCACTGCGATCGGTCAATGAAACTTCGCTTCTGATTTTTTTTCTTCCAATTTTAATCCAGGTGCGAATGCAGAAACGCATTTCGGTTTCACCAAAGGAACTCCGTACTTGTCTTTGCACAAACTGATCGAAATAATGTGTTTTAGCGCCTGTGCCGTCAAGATCAAAAATGGCCTCGAGCACTGGCTTAGTACCCTCTTCAATAATCCTGCAAGACAAGCAGTGGAGAGCGGTGCGAAAGGCACCGGTATCTACTTTGGCTTCGATATGAATGGCGCTTAGATCGGGCAGTGCAACGTATTCTCGCCGGCCAATGGTCTTTAATTTCCGTGGAAGCGGAGAAGAAGGCGTAAAAGATTCCAAGGTGATATCCTTTTCTCAGGTAGTTAACAATTGTTTGACCATGTCAGATATTGCCTTGCCATCCGCTTTGCCAGCCAATGATTTGGAAGCTGCACCCATTACTTTACCAAGATCTCCCGGGCCGCTTGCACCAACTGCAGCAATGATATCTTTCAGGGCATTGGCAAGTTCTTCGCTGGTCATTTGTTTTGGTAAATAGGCAGCGATCACTTCAGCCTGTTTCATTTCTTCGTCTACCAACTCTGGTCGGCCCTGAGTCTTGAAAATCTCAATAGACTCCATGCGTTGTTTGTACAATTTGTTGAGGATAGCGATACCCCGCGTTTCATCTACTTCACCGCTATTGCCATCTTTGGTCATCTCCAACAGCAATTTACTTTTAATGTCCCTCAATGCCATCAATCGATCTTTCTGACCCGATTTCATGGCCTCTTTGATGTCGTTGTTAATTTGTTCTGTGAGATTCATAGGTGTTATTTTTCGGGGCCTAATTTAGGTCAATTTGAAATTCCTGAAAGGTGCTATTTGGCCCATGCTCGATTCTGATGCTATATTTGTTGAACGAACATTCGGAAATTGGCGATATCAAAGAAAGATAAAGTTTTGCAGACAGCCCTGAAAATGGTTGCGTCTGGAGGTTTTCATGCAAGTCCCATGAGTGAGGTCGCCCGAAGGTCAGGCGTTGCTGTAGGAACAATTTACCACTATTATGCAACGAAAGACGATATGATCTGCGACCTCTATTTACTCTGTAAATCCCACATGTCCGAAGCCATGGTGAAGTCTTTGCAGAAGGAAGGGAAAATTCGTGAACGATTTGAAAATCTTTGGAAGGCACTTTATACCCACTACATAAATAATCCATTTGAATTTAGTTTTTTGCAGCAATACCACAATTCGCCATTTGTAGGGAAGGAGACAGAAACCGAGTCTGAAAAATACTATGCTGCTGTTATCGACTTTTTTAAGGCTGGAATCAAAAAGGGATCCATTCGAAAATCCGATATCACGGTGCTGACAGAATTTCTTTATGCAGCCGTAACCGCAGCTGTAAATACACATTTATCCAAAAACAAAAAGAACCTTACCAAAAAGGACATTGCAGACTTTGTTGAAATGTCCTGGTCAGCTATAAAACCATAAAAATTTTTTTAGTCTTAAAACTGAACGAACGTTCAATCGAATAATGTGTAAAACCATTTTAATTACAGGTGCATCTTCTGGCATTGGAAGGACTGCAGCCATCAAGTTTGCCAGTGAGGGCTGGAAAGTGGCTGCAACTATGCGCCATCCTGAAAAGGAATCAGAGCTGCAGAAGAATTCTAATATCCGGCTTTTTCAACTCGATGTCACTCAAAAACAAAGTGTAGATGAGGCCATTGCTGCGGTGATACAGGAATTTGGGAATATTGATGTACTGGTGAACAATGCCGGATTTGGTGTGGATGGTGTGTTTGAAGGAATGAGTGATGAGCTTATCAGAAGTCAGTTCGAAACAAATGTTTTTGGCTTAATGCGCACCACTCGCGCTGTAATACCACACATGCGTGAAAGGCGGTCAGGTATGATTATTCAAATATCTTCCATGGGCGGTAGAACTACCTTCCCGCTCTATAGTATTTACCACGGCACCAAATGGGCAGTCGAAGGCTTCACTGAATCGTTGCACTACGAATTGAAGCCTTTTGGAATAGCGGTCAAACTTATCGAGCCTGGAGCTATAAAAACCGCCTTTTATAGTACCAGTCGGATTTCTATCAACCCTCCTGATTTGGTTGATTATTCTGAATTTGTAGAAAAATGCAATAAACTTGCTCTTGATACAGGAAAAAAGGGAGCTTCCCCGGAACGTGTCGCAGAAAAAATACTGACTGTAGCCAATAGCCAGAACTCCACAATGCGCCATCCAATTGCATATCCTGCCGGAATAATGACTATTATGCGCAGAATTTTGCCTGACTCCTGGACCTTTGCATTTACCCGCATGAACTATAAAATTTGAAAGTATGTTCAACAAATCGGATATCGAAAAGTACTTTTTGGCCGAAAAACAGGAGAGCCTCGTGTTTGTGTCCATTGGTGTACTGGCCATCCTGGCGGCCATCTATTTTTTATTTATCCATCAAAGTGCATTTGGAAAGGGAGTATCAATCCCTCTGTTATTAATTGCCACCATTCAGTTAACCGTGGGTATAACGGTCTATCGGCGAAGTGATCAGCAAAGAATTGATAATGTCTATTGCTATGATCTCGACCCTGCGAAATTGCGTCAGGAAGAAGTTCCGAGAATGATTATCGTAATGAAAAATTTTGCGGTGATTCGGTGGGTGGAGATTGCCTTGTTAATCGCCGGATTGGCTTTGCTCCTTGCATTTAGAAGTGATGTGTCAAATACATTTTGGTTTGGCATTGGAGTTGGGCTTGCCATCCAGGCGGCACTGATGTTAGGAGCAGATTTTTTTGCGGAACGCCGGGGTCAGGTTTATCTGGATGGACTTCGTTCTTTTCTGAACCTTTAGACTCACAATCAAGCGTTATTATTTCGCCGAAATCACAACTTCGGGTTCTATTTTGCGTTCTAGATTTATGACCATGAAGTTACTTTCCTTTGTCATATTGCTTATTTGTTCTCAATTGGCTTCTGCTCAAGGTGGCCGCCAAATGGAGCCGATCTTTGTGCAAGGCACTGCCTATCGCAATACGGGTTGGTTTGTAGGTCCCGGGGCTACATGGATGATACCATTCGACCGACGCCAATCCATAACGGAGTACGTTCCTGGTGGTGAGGCAACGGATACGCTGTATTCCGGTGATTATAAGCGGGGCGGCAGAATTGGACTTTATGTTGAGGCGGGGCGCCACCACTTCTGTCTTGATAGAATGCTGGTGCATCACATCGATTATGGCATTCATTACAAAATGCTTCGTGGCAAGGAAGCGTTTGAGGGCATAACCCATATCAGCGGCACCATGACTCCGGCCAGTTTTAATGGGAAATTTTCGGAGAGTTTTGTAGGGGCTTTTTTTAATGCCTCCAATATTATTCAGGTAAAGAGTAACCTTTGGATCCAGAATTCACTGGGAGTAAATCTGGACTATAGGATTCTGAGCAACAGGAACATGAGTGGGCTTCCATATGGTGCCGAATTCAATTACCCAAGCGATTTTCTGGGCCAATTGCACTACCGTATTGGTTTTGGATGGAAACCCGAACCAGGCATGTACATCATTCCCATGATCGAAACGCCACTTCTAACCGCTTTTCCATGGGACGGAGGAAAGTCAACCCTACCGTATTTCGCAGGTCGCTACAGACCTATCATTTTTACTCTTCGCATTCAGTGGTTGAGCCAGGCTGCAAATCGTCGTTGTGAAAATCAGCCAGGCAAGGGTCCGGATGGTGTTAATAAGGATGAAGCTGGCAAACATCGTCACAATGGTTTGTGGGGTCCGGAGGCAAAAAAGATCAAAAAAGCCCGTAAAAAGCAAAAGTCAAAGTGAGCTTTGCCAAAGATCCTCAGGATTGCGCATATTAAATAATTCGTCAATTCGGCTTATTTCAAGCAACGGTAAGACATTAATTCAAGTCTAGGTTGTACATTTGTTATCAACGGATTCCTATTAAGCCTGAAGAAATGAAGTTTTTTACATCACTCTGTATACTCTCAATCCTTATTGCTTGCCCAACTCTGGGCGACGCTCAGGGAGTAACCCCAACAAAAGGCAAAGATTTTTGGCTTGGCTTCATGAAGAATTATGAAGTAGAATTTGGCGAATCACTCGACTTATTTATCGTGTCTGATCAGGCTACTTCCGGCGTTGTTGAAGTACCGGGCCAGGGCTGGTCGCAGGCTTTTACGGTTTTACCAAACCTTACCACCACCGTGACCATTCCTAATAATATTGCGGAGGTATATAGCAGTCAGGTAATTGAACCCAAAGGTGTTCACGTTACGACCGAAGATACCGTGGCCGTTTTTGCAATTAGTTTTAATTCTTACACCGCTGACGCATCCAAAATTCTTCCAACACCCACTTTGGGAATTGAATACATGGCGGCATCCTATGTTGGATTGAGTGGGTACGACTCAGAAATGCTCATCGTAGCTACAAAAGATGGCACTCAGATCGAAATAATACCATCAACAACAACACAAGCAGGCGATCCTGCAGGCGTGCCTTTTACGATTGACCTCAATACAGGTGAATGCTATCAGATTAGAGCTCAGGCGGGGGGAGACCTCACGGGTACAACAGCCATTGGCACGGAAGCCAATGGGACCTGCCGGCCTTTTGCGGTTTTCTCAGGAACGGATTGCACCAATCTGCCCACGGGCTGCATTGCCTGTGATCACATTTTTGATGAGAATTTTCCAATACCACTTTGGGGTACTGAATATTATGTAACTCCTTGGGTATTTGTACTTAGCGCTGGTTGGGCCGTAGATGCACCCAACTACACCTATCGCATTCTTGCCAGTGAAGACAATACCCAGGTGACCGTGGATGGTGGTGCGCCATTTACTCTTGACGCTGGCGAATTTGAAGAATACCAATTTGAAGAGGTTGCACACTGCGTTCAAGCCAGTAATCCTGTTGCTGTAATCGAATACATGGAAGGAATTTCATGCGGTGGCAACGGCGATCCTGCTATGCTTGTGCTGGATGATGTCGAAAAGAAAATTGACAATATCACCTTTAGTACGGTTGAATCTACAGTTATAACCAGCCATTACCTGAACATTGTAATCGACGCAACCGATATTGGTAATGTAACATTGGATGGTGTAGTAATTGATCCGGCTCTTTTCCAGTCATTCACCAATTGTGATTCACAAGTGTGGTGTGGAATTCAGATCACCGAAGGAAGCCATACCCTTGATGCGCCTGGCGGAGGCGTTACAGGTTACGTCTATGGCAATGGTGAAGCGGAGAGTTATGCTTATTCAGTTGGTTCATTTAGCCCGGTTCCTCCCATCATCATTGATGAAGCCCTGTGTACAAATGATGCAGTCATTCTTCAAATCAGTCAGGTATTTTACGATCCGTATTGGTACAATTATACCAGTCCCGACGATACATTGTTTGAAGGTTATAATTATGAACTACCGCTGCCAATTCAGAATGGTATTTATGTGGGTGTAGGAAGTGAAGTAGCTTCGGGTTGTCAGGAGCCATTTTACTTTAGTGTTGAAGTTCCAGAACCACCAGACCTCGAAGTTTCGCCCGATGCTACAATTTGCCAGTATGAGAGTGTTCAACTTTTTGCTCAGGCTTTGCCAGAATCTGGCGTTTATACCTATGAATGGACACCTACCTCTGGATTGAGTGATCCCAATATTGCCAACCCTGTTGCAACACCGCTTGAAACAACTACTTACACAGTTACAGTTACTACACCAACGGGATGTGCGACAAATCAGGGAAGCGTAACGATCACTGTCAACGGGGGTCAAATTACCAGCGTAGAAGCCAGTCCGGAGGAAGTACTATTCTGCACCGGTGATGGCGAACAACTTGATGTAGTTACCGAAGACCTTGCATGGAGTGAAGATTTTGATCCATCTATCAGCATGGCAAACTGGGAAGCTGTAACAAATGGAACAGCGAACTCAACATGCGGATCTGTGGATGGCAATGGATTGTATTTTAATGGCGGTGCACCGCGCGAGGCCATTACAAACGGCATCGATGTTACAGACGGTGGAAATGTCTATTTCTCGCTTAAAGTAGCCAATGGAATTGCCCCGTGCGACAATGCCGAACCTGGTGATAACATCGTTTTAGCTTATTCAAACAACAACGGGCCATGGGTGGATATTCAGACTTATTATGAGGCTGCTTATCCCAATTTTACCTCTGTAAGTGCTGAGATTCCAGCAGGCGCTTTTGGAACGAATACACGTTTCCGCTGGCAGCAGGTTGGAACTTTTGCCAACAACCAGGACAATTGGGTTTTGGACAATGTCTACGTTGGCGCCATCAATACCGAGGACTACGATTATACATGGACTCCTTCAGCAGGTCTCGATCAGAATGACATTTCAAATCCTCTTGCATCTCCTTCGGTTACAACGACCTATTATGTTGAAATGACGGATACTCAAACAGGCTGCACATACACCGATTCTGTATTTGTGAATGTTGGACAACCTTTTGTTCTGGATATGACACCCGATACTTCCGTTTGTGATGTTCAGGGCATTCAGCTTCAAGCAACGCCGGATGTACCTGGTGACTACGATTACGTTTGGACCCCCGGGACTAATATCAACAACGCATTTGGTGCAACACCTATTGTTACTCCAACATCTACAACCACGTATGATGTTACTGTTACCAGCGAGCAAGGTTGCACCAGCACGGGCAGTGTTCAGATTGCTGTTGGAGTTTTGCTTGATCTTGAGGTTACAGCTTCCGATCAATCCATTTGCGCAGGTGAAACCATCACACTCGAAGCTGATCTGGTGGGCAATCCACCGGGTGTTTCTTTTCTTTGGACGCCTTCAACTTCTGTAGTTAATTCAACAAGTGCCATTACTGATGCATCTCCTGTTGTAAATACAACTTACACCTGCACAGTAACGCATGATGAAAGTGGTTGTTCACTTTCTGATGACGTTGCGATAAGTGTTTTACAGGTGTTTACAGTAGATGCCATTCCAGAAGATACCGCCTTGTGTATAACCCAGGGACTGGAGCTGGTTGCTACACCCAGTGTAGGTGGTCAACTTACATGGTCGTGGTCACCTGCTGCATTGGTTAATCCTTCAAATTTGCCTGTCACCAATATGACATCGAATACATCGGCTGAGTTGATTGTAACTGCCACCAATCAGGCAGGTTGCAGCGCTAAGGACACCATTTATGTCACTCAGATAATTGAGCTTACTGATCTTGGCCCGGATACCGGATTTTGTGAAGATCAGGATGTAACGCTCGATACAGGTTGGCCTGAAGAATACGATATCCAATGGAGCACTGGCGATAATACTTCGGCTATTACTGTGAATCAAACAGGAGTGTACTCTGTGGATGTGACCAGTCCGGATGGTTGTTATAGCACAGATGAAGTGATAGTGGATGTATATTCTTATCCGGTTGTAGAACTTGGTGAGGATACTGCTATGTGTGTGCCAGCGACATATGAAATTATGGCGCCGGGAGGTGATGGATACAATTACAATTGGAGCACTGGTGATACTACACAGGCCATTATTGCTTCCCAATCGGGTGTCTATTCTGTAACAGTGGACAATGACTATTGCTTTACTTCCGATCAGATTGTACTTGTCTTTAATCCATTGCCAACAAATCCATTTGCGGAGACAACCGAGTTTTGTTTTGGATATCCTCCTTACGTGCTTGATTTGGATGCAATGAATCCTGGAAGTCAGTATATCTGGTCCACGGGTTATACCGGTCAGATTTATGGCGCCATGGCACCGGGGTTTGTGACCGTTTTGGTTACAACACCTTTTGAGTGTGTAGATGAATTTCAGATTGAAATTACAGAACAATGTCCTGGCTCTTTGTATATCCCAAATAGTTTCAGCCCAAATGGCGATGGAATCAATGATGTTTGGTTTGTAAAGGGAGAAAATATTGCTGAGTTTGAGCTTAAATTGTATAATCGCTGGGGAGAACTTTTCTGGGAAACCAAAAGTGAAAACCAACCCTGGACGGGTCAACGCAGAAGCGATGGCGAGTACTACGTTGAAGCAGGTGTTTATCCATTTATCGTTACGTTTAAATTGTATGATGAAAATGGAGCGGTTTCCGATGAGTTGCAATACAAAGGTCATGTTACTCTTGTGCGATAGTCTCAAGCCGGAATTATTTGGTAGTGCTTCCATTATCAGATATTAATTCACCCTTGGTCCTATTCTTCTCACCTTTGCATGAAATTCGCATGCAGAGATGATAGCTACCATTGAATACAAAGGAAAATCAATTGCTTATGATCTTCATGCGCCCATTGATTTGTCCATAGCCATTTCGGCCAATGGCCCGCGCGCCTGGTATGTGGAAGAAGCGAGAATAGCACCTGTTATCAATCAACAATTCACGGGCAGTGTGAAGCTAGGAGGTGGTGTAAATTTTAATGATGTTTTTTTTAATCCCCACGGGCATGGCACGCACACGGAAAGTGTAGGCCATATTTCCAAAGAACTTGTTTCTGTTAATGCAGTCCTCAAGAATTATTTCTTCATGGCAGAAATTATAAGTCTAACACCATCTGTGGTAGAAATGGATACTGGCTGGACAAAAAGGGGAGATTTGATCATAACCAAAGACCAGGTTTCCGAAGCTATAAAATCTTCATCGCCTGAAGCGCTTATCATTCGAACACTGCCAAATAACAACGAAAAAAGAACGCGCAATTATTCGAATACCAATTTTTGTTACATCGAATCTGAGGCGTTGGCATGGTTGACCGAAATTGGTGTAGAGCAGCTGCTGGTCGATTTGCCATCTGTAGATCGCGAAAGTGATGGCGGTTTATTGCTCGCACATCACGCCTTCTGGAAGAATGGAAGCAAAGACAGATTACATTGCACCATTACGGAATTTGTTTTTATACCGGACACAGTCACGGACGGAAATTATCTTTTGAATTTACAGGTTGCTCCTTTTGAGAATGATGCATCTCCCAGCAGAGCGGTTGTTTTTAAACCCTTGCAATAAAAAAGCGAAGCCTTCCGGAGAAGACTTCGCTTGCACCCAGAATCCACATTAGAAATCTACTGCAACGCAAAATCACTTCAAAATCAAACGTTACCTCGATTTTATTCCTAAAAATGGTTCACCATTCCTTCGTCTTAAAATCTTGCGGGAACGCATGATTTCATTGTGCTTTTGTGTTTCGTGACGAATTCTAACATGGATTCTGGGTCTAATCAAAACACTTTATGAAAATTTAATTCATGTCCCACCAGACTTTCGTCTCGAGTGCATCTGCTCCTTGCGACGCGATGGCGCCACTGTAGCTTGCTGCATTCAAAGTTTGTTCGTCTACGGGATACGGTAATCTATTTGGAATTCCACTCCCTGAAAGTGGGCCATCAGCTGGTAACTGAAGTATACCAAAATCGAGTCTGCGATATTCACTCCAGCCCTGAATTCCCTGCATATAAAGGGCAATCCATTTTTGTTTTCCAATCACTTGTTTCCATGTAGAACCTGCACCGATGAGGGTGCTATAATCTACATTGGGTTGAGCAATGTAGGCGGAGGCATCTCCGGCTTCCCAGAAATTAAAGGAGGCCGTAATTCCATTGTTGTAAAACGACTCGGCATCACCTGCAATGTATCCGCGTTCAACAGCTTCAGCAAGGATAAACTGCGTTTCTGCATAGTCCATGTAAATGCCGGGGAAGTCTGCTGCGAGGATGCGATCGCTGCGTTGTGAAATATCCTGATCAAGTGTCGAAGCGCCATTGGCCTCGCTAAGTCCATAAACTTCTCCTACAAAGGTGCCAGAATTTTGTGCGACATTGTAAAAAGAACCCAGACGGGCATCTGTAAGTGTATTCATTACATCTACCATGGTATTGCTTGCACAATAATCATTGCGATTGTCGAGTGCATAGTTGTAGTAGTACAAACTGAAATTGGGCGAAGAACTGGTATAAGGAAAGAGTGCGTTGTCTGCATTGGATTCAAAAATACCAGATGCAATGGCTTCATTGATTGCTGTTGATGCCGCAGAGGATTCTCTGTCAGACATACGCATGGCAATACGCAACTTGAGAGAATTGGCAAATTTCTTCCATTGAGTCATGTCACCACCATAAATTACGTCGCCTATTGGACCATCACCATCGTTGATCTTACTCAGCGCATCATTTACATCAGCAAGTAAACCAAAATAAATATCACGTTGATTGTCGTAAGCAGGCTGTGGGTTTTCTGTTCCTTTTAGTGCTTCACTGTAAGGAATATTGCCCCAGGTATCGGTCATCATTTGAATGGCCCACGATTTCAGAATTTTGGCAACAGCGATCTGATTGTTCGGATCACCATATGGTGCTGTCTTATCTGGTTCATTGGAACATTGTTCAATCACAGATTGAAGTTCCATCAATCCCCCAACAATAAAAAGGGCTTCATTTGTTCCTCCACCATACATATCTGACCATTTGTCTGATGTCACTCCTGTGCGGAATTCATATCGACTCTCGGAAGTGTACTGGTTGGAAGACCAGTGCTGAGCCAATTGACCGCCCACCTGTGCTCCCCAGAAAGAATCCCAGATAGCATCCATCAAACCCTTTTCTGCACCAGTTAACAAATAGCTTGTAGGTACGTCGGCGGGGTTATTTGGATCGTCATTGATCTCCTCGAAATTTTTAGTACAAGATTGGAAAATGAGCATACCGGATGTCATTGCCAATGCGATAATATTTTTATATGTTCTTTTCATCGAATGTTGTTTTAAGAATTTAGAATCTTACTGAAAGAAGGAATGAAATATTGCGAGCTGTAGGAAGCTGACCACCTTCAATTCCTTGCACGTTGCCTGTGCTTATAGCAGATTCGGGATCAATGTGTGGTACGTTTTTCATCAGAATAGCCAGATTGCGACCTGTGACGCCCACTGACAATCCCTGGAACGGAGTTTTTTCAAGCATCTTCGGCATGAAGTCGTAGGTAATTCGCAATTCGCGGAATTTGATGTAAGAAGCATCATAAACGTCGGCAGCACCAATGATATAACCTTGATTGCCGAAGAAGTGATCTACTGCGGCAACATTTACTGTTACGATTTCGCCACTCGAAAGTGGGTTGCCTTCTTCATCATATCCTGTAAGTGCGGCGCCTGTGACATCCACTCCATTTTCACGAATTCCATCTACTGCTGTTTCTTCCAAGGTACCGGAATATTTACCCCACATATTGGTCATAGAAAATAGCTTTCCACCTTTTTGGAAATCGAAAAGAGTATATACTTTGAATCCTTTGTAGCTGGCCCAAAGTGAAACTCCACCTGTGAAATCAGCAAGAACAGAACCGAGTGGCACAACGGTAGAGGTGCGCTCATAAAAACCGGTGTTTGGGTCTATGATTTTGTTGCCACTTGCATCATATGCAAAATCATATCCTACTATTTGTCCATATGCTTCTCCCGGACGAGCTTCAATAAAAGTAGCGAAAGGTGCAGTTTCAAGTCGAAGAGAAGTAACTTCATTTCCGTTTTCATCTGCATAAAGTTCTACAACTTCATTGCGGTTGCGTGCGAAATTGAATCCTACACCTACTTCCAATCCTTGTTTGGTGCGAACAGGAATGAAGTTGGCCGAAATCTCAATTCCTTTGTTTTCCATGGTTCCGGCATTGGTAAATCGGAATGATGAACCACTTGCGCCGCTCTGTTGAATGCGGAAAATGTTGTCTGTAGTTTGAGTATTGTAGTACGTGAAATCGAAGCCGATACGATCAACAAAGAAATTCATTTCAGTACCTACTTCAAACGTGCGCACTTGCTCGGGTTTGAGGTTTGGATTATTGATGGTGGCTGGCAAATAATAAACTCCCATTCCCTCATAGCCCTGTCCGGGAGAAGGACGGGTTTCAAGACGGTATGGATCGGTGTCATTACCAACTTTTGACCATGATAAACGCACTTTACCAAAGGACATCGCTTTGAAGTCGATCAGATTTGAGAATATCAAACTACTTGATGCAGATGGGTAGAAATAGGAGTTGTTTCCATCAGGCAATGTTGAACTCCAGTCATTGCGCCCTGTTAAGTCGAAATAAAGAAAGTTTTTGTAGCCATAAGATACACTTGCAAATGCGGAATTCACGACCTTCTGTGATTTGTTTGGGTCGATCAGAATTGGGTCAACAGAATTTTCCAATGAATAGAAGTTCGGAATATTGAGGCCGCCCTGGCTTTCCTGGTAAATGCGATCTGTTTGTGTGTCGCGTTTGTTCAAACCTACGAGTGTGTTGAAATCGTGAACCTTATTGATATTCGCTTTGTGCAGCAATTTTAATTCGAAGTTGTTTTCAAAGAAATTGATGCGATCTTCAGAATATTTTACGGGTGAAGTAACAGAACCAACCGCAGTGCGTTCCTGGCGGCCATCTGAATAAAGATCGGTCATAACCGTGCCCACCAAATTGAGGTTGTTGCGCAGCTTATAATTCATTGCAACATTGCCATATAAACGGTCGCGTTGATCTGTTTCAAAGTTTTCATATTGCGTCCAGTAGGGATTGTCCCAATACAACGGACTTGCATCGAATTCATCGTAACGATTCCAGGAACGCTGTGATCCATCTGGATTTTTATATTCTTCCAGATCGCTCATATTGATCTGGCGTTGCCACCACTGTGTAAAGTTAGAGGCGATGTTGCTATACCCCGTTGCAGGACGGCCCTTGCCTTTGGTCTGCACATAATTGGCTCCAATTGAAACTCCGAAACGATCTGAAAAGGAATGACCGGCTCCAAAAGAAACGGTATTGCGTTTTACCTGAGAGTTTACGATCGTACCTTTTTGGTTGAGGTTTGAAAGTGAGAGCCTGAAGTTGCTTGTGGCATTGGCACCATCAAGGGCAACATTCGTATTGGAAGTCTGACCAGTAACAAAGAAGTCTTTCACGTTATCTGGCTGAGCTTCCCATGGAACTGTTTTACCGTATTGCTCTGGATGGTATTTTTCATCGAATGCATACCACGGCAGTACTTGTTGTCCTTCAAATTTAGGCCCCCATGAACCATCGTAATTGTAGCGTGGCATGAGCAAACCAGGAAATGTAATGGAAGAATCAAATTCTGTTGATGGACCACCGCCATATAGGTTTTGATAATCGGGCAATACAAATACCTTATCAAAGCCATATGTTTGATTGAAGCTTACGCCAATGGGAAGTCGCCCTTTGCCTGAAGCAGCTTTTCCTTTTTTAGTGGTAATGAGAATTACCCCATTGGCGCCTCGCGAGCCATACAGAGCAGCAGCAGAACCGCGGAGGACCTGCACATTTTCTATATCGGCAGAGTTAATATCCTGGGCGGCATTGCCATAATCATAGCCCAAAGCACCACGGGCTTGATCCCGGGTAGCGAAATTGCCATTGTTTACTGGCACTCCGTCCACAATAATAAGTGGCTGGTTTTCGCCGGTAAGTGATTTAGCGCCGCGAATTAAGATGCGAGATGAGCCGCCAAGATTCGATGATCCACTAATTTGCACTCCCGCAACTTTCCCTTGCATGGAGTTGATGAGATTGGTTTCTTTCGCCGTGTTTAATTCGGAACCTTCTACTTTTTGAGCGGCGTAACCAAGTGCCTTTTTATCGCGTGGAACGCCAAGAGCGGTAATCACAACTTCTTCTGTCTCGGCATCTGCTTCGAGCATCACATCAATGACAGTTTGTGCACCTGCACTGATTTTTTGCTGGGCATATCCCACCATGTTAAAAATAACTACCGCATTGTTATCAGGAATTTCAAGTGAATACTTTCCCGCTACATCCGTAAACCCTCCTTTGCTTGTGCTTTCGACGACCACTGCAACGCCAGGTAGTGCTTCACCAGTACTCTTGTCTTTGACCGTACCTGTGATAGTACGCGCCTGCGCCACAATGAGCTGAGTACATAGCCCAAAAGCAGCGGTTAATAGTAACCGAATGTTCATGATGATTTTGGTATTTGGTTTGAAAAGGTTAAACGGGATTGATGATGCCACCAATCCTTCGAAACAACTTAACGAAGTTAATTAGAAGTTACGGGAATGTGATGCGTGCATAGCATCTATTTCCATCGTCTTTCGACAGAAGAGCTCAGAACTGTGATAAAGTTTGTTTTTGTTACATCGAATTACTGTGGTCGCAGAAGCCCCGATTGAGACAACGTGTCAATAAGTGTCTTATTGAATAACGAAACACCTGATTGGTTGAGGTGATTCGCATCAGCAAAGTGGATTTTTGTTTCCAGAGAATGATTGGAATTGTAGTCCAGATATGAGACCTGATGTTTTTCTATGACTGGTGCAATCAACGTTGCAAAAGCCTGATGAAAAGCAATGAAACTCTTTGTTTTGGGCTGTGGATGACTTACCAGAACAACCGTATTTCCGGATGCTTTGATTTTATGAATCAGTAAATCCAGATAATGGACGAATGTTTGATTGAAATGAATAGCGGTAGTATCAATTTCTTTTGGATCACTTGTTAAAGTATCGAATTTTGGACAATAGCCATTGAACAAATACCCTTCTTCATCCGAAACTTCTGCTGCTATGTTTTTGCTGAACATCCTGCATGTTAGAGAATTCATGGTGCGTAAATCTGGTTTGCGCCAGGTAAGCTCAAAAGCAGTGCGGTCATTTTGGGCATTTTCGATCCAACGGGTATAACATCCAACCCCATCTCCCTCGAATGTTTTGTCAAAGAGGTCTATGATTATGAGTTGGCCGGGATTGGGTTGAAATTCGTTTTCCAGCAACACGAAACTGGCGAGCGTATTTTGAAATCCACTTCCCAAAGTGAACATAGAGAAGCCTTGTTTCTGAAATTCCCGGGGATCGTATCCGCGGTAGGCGTGTGATGATCCAAAGATGAGTACATCTTGTTCACCTGCTTTTTGCCAATCCTGGGTGAGTCTGAACTCCTGTCCGCCTTTGCGCTGAAATTGTGGGTTGATCCAACAGGCAGCCCGCTTACCCGAAATCTGCACCTTATTTATTACCCAGGCCATTCCAAAGTAAAAGACCAACATGAATGCTAGTGCGGTGATTCCTTTTAATATGATGGCTTTCATTAGAATTGGAAATATATAAATTCAACTTCACCCCAGAATCCAAGCAACAAAATCATGGCTGCTAATACAGAATATACCATTAAACGCAAATAACTTCCCACTTTGTATTCGTTTCTTGTCAGATTATGCAATAGCGGATCGTAAATAAGAAAGCTCAATGCCAATAAAATTTTCCAGGCAAGCCCCGGTATGCCAAACATCTGCAAATCTTCGGGCAATCCTGCCTGGGTTGAATTCAACGTAAAAATACTCTTGATAATGTAATAGGCGTCTGTAACATTTTCTGCGCGGAAAAAAATCCATCCGATTACTACAATTTGAAATATAACCAGCGATGCGAGGAGGCGCACAAAGAACTGTTTGTTATTCACATACCAGTTGAACCACGAAAACTTGCGAAGCATATTTTCGATCACAAGATACATTCCATGCAGCGCTCCCCAGATCACATAGGTCCAGTTTGCTCCATGCCAGAATCCACTTACAGCAAAAACTACAAGTAAATTGCGGTTCATTTTCCATTCGGAAACACGATTACCGCCCAAAGGGATATAGACATAATCCCGGAACCAGGTACTCAACGAAATATGCCACCTGCTCCAGAACTCTCTGATGCTAGTTGAAATATAGGGTGTGTTGAAGTTTTCCATCAATCGGAATCCCATGACCCGCGCAGTTCCAATCGCCATGTCGCTGTATCCGCTGAAATCGCAGTAAATCTGAACTGCAAATAAATATGAAGCGATCAACAACCAATACCAGGGCATCGTCTCTGGAGAGTCATACACGAGATTGACGATCATCGATAAATTATCTGCAATAACTACTTTCTTAAACAATCCCCAAATTATCAATTTAAATCCATCAGAGAAATTGGAATAGGTTACAGTGTGTTTTTCGTAGAACTGATGAAGAATATTTTGTGGACGCTCAATGGGACCAGCCACCAGTTGAGGGTAGAACATCACATACAACGCATAAATACCGAAGTGATGTTCTGCTTTCTGATTGCCTCTATATACTTCTATGACATAACTCAAGCTTTGAAAGGTGTGAAAAGACAATCCAATTGGGAGAACTATTTTTAAAACATCCATGGAATAATTCCAGCCAATAAGTTCTGCAACATGATTGAAATTTCCAATGAAAAAATTGTAGTACTTAAATACAAAAAGGACAAGGCAGGTGCTGATAATGGAAAACCATAAATAACGCTTTTTCTTTTTGCCATCACTCCGTTCAATCCATATTCCGGCAAAATAATCGATCAAGATTGTAATGAACAATATGACGATGTAGTAGGGGATAAAGAACATGTAGAAAACACAACTCGCCACCAAAAGAAGTCCCCATCTCCAGGCATGGGGCAACAGGAAATACAACGCAGTTACCAGCGGAAAAAAGATCAGGAACTCGATGGAGTTAAAAAGCATAGTTGCGTTTACTTATGGGTTGCGATACTAAGTAAGAGTGTGCCGTTATTCCAAAAAATGCGGCGAGGTATCTTAGAGTGTAACACGGGTAGAGCTTTTTTGAATAGGGTGGAACGGACGCGGTAGTATGCATTATTGAATTATATGCTCGGGCAAACGCTTAGCTATTTAATGAGGACACGGATTTGGAGCACAAAAGTTCATAAGGAGAGCAAAAGCCCGTCTATCGCAAATGTACAGTTATGGCCGGTTCTTCTATTTGTCATTCTTGTAGAACTTCAATGACTTGGTAGTCAGGTCAAGTTTTGCTATTCCGCTACGTATTCCTATAAATACATTTTTGTCATCAAGAACCGCAATTGAATTAGGATATAAACTACTCCAAAAAGTGTCTTGAACAACAAGCTCTTTTTTAAAGTCCTGTACAACATAAAACCTTTCATGAGTAGCTATTAGAAATTTATCATGGTAAATTGTAAATGCCTCTGGTGCATCATCAAAGTCAATTAGTTTTTTATAAGTAAAACTGTCATTCGTTTCGTCCAACTCGTATAAAGCTCCGCTACTAATTGATAAATGAGCCAGCCCTTCGATAAAGTAAATCTTGTCCTTAAATGAAAATAGGAATTTTATATTTCCGCTTTTAATCTCTACTTTACTTTTTAGTGTGTCTGACGGAACAAAGGTCAATGTCCCTCCCCATTCACCTCTGTTAACACCAACAAGTTTGCCGTTTGAAGTGGTTAGTTCACATGCATGGACTTCATCTACTTTTTCAACCTTGAGTTTTCCGTTAATGACTTCCACTTCAAATTGGTTTTTAGAGTGATTTAATGTGAGCCATTCATTACTTCCGGCTTTTGGATGAGGTGTTTCAATGAATTCTTGCGGGATAAGTACTGGTGCCTGTCCGCAACTTGTCAGCATGAAAACGATTAATAAGGTCAATATGAAAAATCTCGTTTTAGATTGCATATCGTCTATCTTTTATCTTTGAACTTGTCGTTTCGTTACTTTGCATCAGTTACGCAGTGAAGCAGATTTCTTTCAACCAGGATAAAACTTCTTTAAGAAATCCAGATGTGGCCTTACTACAAATCTCGCAATAACACCAAACCTCTGTTGAATGCAGTATTATCTATTTCGTTGGTACATATTCGCCCTTGATAACGTTGTCAGCGAATAATTCTAAATTACTTTGCATCATCGAATTTGTCAATATCATTGGCATGCCACCTTTTGTGTCCTTATTCAACAATGTCAATGCATCAAGCAACGATTTAAGTTGATCAATAGAATAAAAAGCATATGAATTATAAATTGTTGAATTGTAATATTCGAACTTGATGCTCTTTAAAATCTTATCTGTCTTTTCTTGTGTCCAGCCATTTTCTTTCGAATGATTTTTTACTTTTTTCGTGCAGTAGTCAATGAAATATTTCTCATGTTTTGTAATTTCAATTATTTTGTCTACCAGAATGACGCTGCTGTCCGGAGGCATTGCCATTGGCGGCGGAGGGGGGTCTGTTTGACTGGAAACATTCAAGGCAAAAAGGAATAATGCAATTAGCAGGTATGATACTTTTTTTGTTGTCATTGTGCTTTGTTGTTTATGTATATTTCAAGGTATGTATTGGTAACTCTTTTCTTTTTAGAATGCCCCGGTCAAATTGCTTACAACTACAGAATATGTATGAATTTCTCTGAAGCAGAAGTAAACTTCCCTATGCAACGATCTGCGATTCCCTGCAAACCAAATTCCTGGACAATCTGCAAATACGCTTCGACGCTATCCGGGCTTACTGCAATCATTAGCCCACCGCTTGTTTGTGGATCACAGAGTGTAAATAATTGTGAGGCTGACATGGTCGTGCATTGGGAAGAAAACGCAGAGAAATTTTTCATGGTCATGTCAGGATAGATCATCTGATCGAGGTAATGCGAAAGATTGGGCATCAGCGGAATTTCTGAACTTTTAATTTCGGCGCTCAACCTACCCTTATCACACATTTCGATCAGGTGCCCAATGAGGCCAAAGCCCGTGATGTCGGTGAGCGCTGTAACGCCCGGAAGTTTCGCCAGACTTGTACCCATTTTGTTGAGGGTTGTCATATACCGAATAGCAGTGTCGAAATCCTCCGTAAGTGCAAGATTGCGTTTGTGAGCTGTTGTAAGAATTCCAGCACC
>JBJXFC010000067.1:0-3262 GCA_046153915.1 Flavobacteriales bacterium | reverse complement strand
TTGCCTCTTTGGTTTATGGCAGCAAGTCTCAAGGTATTTGGTATTCATGAGTATGCAGTGTGTTTGCCGGGAATCATCTTCGCTTTGTTGTCGGTATGGTTAACCTATTTGATAGCGCGAATTATTTTTAATGAACCCATCGCATTGATAGCCTGCGCTCTGCATGCTATCCACGGTATGCATACTGATCTGGCATCGGGCAGGCTGAGCAGCGATGGGGTTGAAACGTGTTTTTTGTTTTTTGTACAACTTGGGATGTATGCCGTTTTTAGAAGACAAAGCGGTCAGTTTAAGTGGAAAGACTATGTGTTTACGGGTATTGCAACAGGCCTTGCTATTATGTGCAAGTGGCAACCTGCTTTGTTGGTGCTGGTTGTCATGTTCGTTTATCAATTCAGGTCAAAAGATGTTGGGAAGCATATGGTGGGCTCTGTTTTAGCTCTTGTGATTGCATTGGCAACCTTCGCTCCCTGGTGCTGCTACATACTATACGCATATCCAATCGAAGCAAAATGGATGCTGCGGGCGATTTTCACTCCTTTTCAGGATACAACTATAAATACCGATGGCACCTGGTATAGTTATCTCACCGACTTCGGGAATTTATTTGGGTATTCGGCTTTTTTGCTTTTGGCCTCTGTTGCGTGGCGCGCCATGAAGTCCAAAAGCAATATGTTCTTGGCCCTTTTTATCTGGGCTACTTTGCCACTTCTCATATTTAGTCTGGCAGAAGTGAAACGGGGAACTTATCTTTTCATAAGTGCACCAGCGCTTTTCATTTTGATTAGTTGGGCAGCGGCTCAAGGTTGGCGACATATACGTTGGTCGGAAAGAGCCATCCCTATTCTCGGCTTTGTTTCTATCCTTTCAATTGCGGTGTATTCTTTCGAAAAGCTATACTTATTCAGAGACAATAGCGCCAAAAATGCATGGTCTGCTGAAATAAAAGGCAGGCATTATGAAGATGGCGAAGTGATCTACAATGAACCCAGGTCTATCGAAGTCATGTTTTATCACAACGTAACGGCTTATCCATTTGAAAAGCCTTCTCCAAAGTAAAAAGGCAGTCAAATTGGTCGAATGTTTTATGGATCATTTTCATCTTTGAATAAACAATGGGGTCCAGACTTTCAAAAGATCAATCCATGCATTTGAAGTCTTCCTAAATCCGGTTGATATCAATGACTTTATTGCTAATCCTGCATAATCTGGAATGAACACAGAGACGAGCTGGAGGTGTATATTTACGAGGTATTTTAGAAGAAAGTAAGTCACGAGTTGATAGTAAACTTGCATAGCATAGTTAGAACGGTTGAATGAAGATTTGTTTGCTGGCGAATCCCATTTTATAATTTTTGAACTTATGAAAAACACATTGATACTATTTACTTTATGCGTTGCATCATTGGATGTATTTGGTCAAACCTGGAGTAAACTTTATGAGAATCAAACACAGCCGCTCAATGGCACGAGGGCGTATGGCTGTAAATTATGGGATGACACTATTTATGTGAGTCAATTATTGATTGACTCTACAAATCATCTAAAGTCAGGCATAAGCAAAATTGATCTAAATGGGAATCAAACGAATTTTCGGAAGTATGATTTGGAGAACGAAACAACCAATTATTGGAATTGGTCGTATTCCGGTTATAACCAACTTTCAAATAACCTAGACTCGCTTATTTACTTGCCGTTCAATCATGGCATTTCGGAAGTTTCGGTCTATGAAAATGGATGGGTAGGTATTAACCAAGAGCTTGAAATGACTGAGATGCATGACCAAACCGGAATTAATGGTAGTGATAAATTAAATTTCAATGGAGTTTATAAGTCGGACACAGCAATATTCGTATATGGAAGCCGGGCTGAACCTGATCAGTTCTTTAATCAAGAAGATGAACCGAATTCCATTGTAATAAAAACGGATTTATACGGTAATGTGATTTGGAAAAGTGCTTTCGAAGATTCCTATTCAGTAAATGCTCTATTTGAACTTTCAGATGGAGACATCATTTTAAATACTGCGTGGGTCGCTCCATCCTATCAAAACACGAAACGTTTAATTAAAGCCGATTCAAATGGTGATGAACAATGGAGAATAACATTTGGTGGCATGTATACAGGCAACCTATCAACAATGATAGAAACAAGTTCTGGTAAAATATTGACTGCGAATAGCTGGAATGTGTATTATAGTGATGAACCTGGCACAGGTTGGTGGTATCGAAAATGGATTCAACTCCAACTAATTGAAGACCTGGGTGAATCTTACGAAATAGAGCAAGATGTAAAATGGGCGCCGACAAACGACGTAGAAGAAGTATATGGCATAGAAGAAATGCCAAATGGCAATTTTCTCACATGGGGTATCATGCAAAATACATCTGGTGGTGTGTACGATACACTGGCTGATATTTGGGATAGGCCATTCACTCGGGGATACTTATTTATGCTAAATCCCGAACTTGATAGTTTGTGGCTTCGCACATACTATTACCCTGATGAGGATGATATATTGGAATGTTACAGCACTTTCAGAATTACAGATGTGGCTCCATTAGAAAGCGGAGGTTTTGTAACTTGCGGCTGGGGTGAAATACATGATGAAGATGACCTTGAAAAAGTATGGTTAATGCGACTTGATGAATATGGTTGTTTGGAACCCGGTTGTCAAAACGTCAATGTAACTGAAATAGTTTTGGGCTTTGAAAATAGCATGACCGTATTCCCCAATCCTGCGCGCGACAATTGCACCATACAATGGGATCTCGAAAATATATCAGCCTTACAAAATAATTTCAGCAATACCGAACTTATCATCACAGACACTCAAGGCAGAGAAGTAAAACGTTTGCCAATAAGCAACTTTGGAAAACATTATCAAATTCAAATTGATGTTTCTGATTTTACCACTGGAATTTATCAGGCGCATTGGGTTAGTGGCAGCACTTGGTTAGACACGGTGCAGTTTGTCAGGGAATGATTTAGTTAACAATGAATAGAATCCTATCGGTCTTCCTTTTATTGTTTTATTCTGGCGTTTATGCGCAAACTTGGCAACGCCTAATTGAAAACCCCTTCAATTTTGGAGGGGCTCAAGCTTATGGGATCAGGGTTATTGATGACACCATTTATGTATCATCTGTTTTTGTTATAACAGATACAATTTCTAACAATAGAGCTGTTCTGTCTAAACACAATATTGCAAATGGGGAATTACTGCAATATGCTCAATTCAAAGTTGATACTATTGGTAACT
>JBJXFC010000193.1:0-18711 GCA_046153915.1 Flavobacteriales bacterium | reverse complement strand
TCAAGTTGTGTTTCCAAAGCTCTTACTGCATCATCTAGTTTGTGAAGTTCGCTGAGAGCAGAAGTAAATTCATCAGCGGCGATGTTAAAACTGTCCTTGTAGAATTGCGGCACTGGTGCAGATGATTCCCACAGACTGTATTGTGCGCCACCCACACGATCGTTGATAGAAGGCGCAGTTTCGAATTCGCGAGATGCACGACTTCCATCTCCATACATTTTGATCTCGAGTTCATGCAATTGTTTTTTCAATTGATACGATTTTTCCAAAATGTCTTTTGCCGGAGCGGGCATGTCTTCAATAGCCTGCTCTACTAAATCCAGTCGATGACTAATTTTACCAGCGATATCGTTTGAAGCGCTCAGGGCTTTTTTCAGATCTGCAACTTTGCTCAAAAATTCTGCATTGCCTGTTGGATCTTTTGCGATGGCACTGTTGTCGAGTTGTTTTATTTTGAATGACGTTTTTGGAGACACTTCAGTTAAAACACCATCTGAATACCTGGACATAGAGATAAAATATTCTCCAGGAGCAACGCGGTATCCCAATTCTGATCCACCAAACAATTCATCTTCTCCCGGAGTATATCTTCCTTCAACAGGCGCCTGATTGGCCACTCTGAAATCCCAAACGAGTTTGCTAATTCCCTTTTTTGCCGGAGCTTTGATGTGGCGAATGATATTGCCTTTGGTATCATAAATAGTGAAAAGCAAATACGGACTTGGTTGATTGTCTTCAATTCTTAGACTGTCTAAAGAAGGGTAATAGACTTTTTCTTTCTTCTCGTATTTGGCTTTTTCAACTTCTTTACGTTTCTCTTTAATCGTTTTTAAATCTTCTTTGTAGTAATAGTAAATATTCGCCCCCACAGCTGGATTCGGAGTTCTGTAGAACTGACTTCCGAAATGTCCGTTGGCACGCAAACCAATCGGATAACTTTCAACAAACATCAAAGCTTCCTTCACCGGGAAAATGACAGCTTCTTTATCGAAGTCTTCTTTCTTCACATTGCGCAGAAGTGAATAGTCATCCATGATGTAAAATCCGCGGCCAAAAGTGGCAAGCACCAGATCGTTTTCGCGGCGCTGAATTTCAATATCGCGCACAGCAACTGTTGGTAAGCCATTCTTCAATTGAAACCATGAATCACCGCCATTTTTGGAGCAGTGAATTCCGAATTCTGTTCCCACAAAAAGCAACGTTGGATCTACATGATCTTCTGCAATCGAATACACACTTCCCCGCGCTGGCAGATTGGAATGAATTGCCTTCCAAGTTTTTCCGCCATCACTTGTCTTAAATACATAAGGCTTAAAATCTCCGTAGCGATGATGGTTAAAACACACATACGCTGTATTCACATCATGCAATGAAGCGATGATCTGATGGACATAACTTTGAGCGGGCGCTCCAGAAATATTGTCGATTTTGGTCCATGTTTTTCCTCCGTCTTTGGTAAGTTGTATGAGTCCATCGTCTGTTCCTACCCAAATTACATTCTGATCAAATTTGGATTCGGCAACAGAAGTGAGCTGACAATAAATATCCGTGCTACCATTCTTCGCAACAGCATCTACGGACCATACACGGCCCATGATTTCGAATTTGTTGCGATCGATCTGGCGTGTAAGATCCGGACTAATCACCTGCCATGAATTGCCGCGATCATCGGTACGCATTAATTTATTCGCTCCGAAATAAAGTCGGGTAGGAGAGTGCTGACTAATTAACAGTGGAGCATCCCAGTTCCATCTGTAAGCCTCTCCACCAGCAGGTTCAATGGGTTTGATGGGAAGTTGTTCTCCACTTTGTCTATCAAATCGCACCAATCCGCCATATTGGCTTTGTGCGTAGATAATATCCGGATTTGTTGGATCTACCTGTGTTTCAAATCCATCTCCTTGTGATGTCACATACCAGTCCGAATTAAATATTCCATTCACCTTTGTAGTTCTCGAAGGACCTCCAAGACTTAAATTGTCCTGCGTTCCGCCATGCACGTGGTAGAATGGATAAGCATTGTCTGTAGAGACTTTGTAGAATTGAGTGACAGGAAGATTTCCTTTGAAGTCATACGATCCGGCAAAGTCCCATGATTCATACACACCGCCATCACATCCAACCAGAATGTGATCCGTATTGGTAGGATCTACCCAAATAGCGTGATTGTCGATGTGTTTGTTGATCTCCCCGAGGTTACGCACTGTTTTACCGCCATCGTCGCTTACTTTATAATAGGTATCGGTGATAAAAATGCGGTCTGGATTTTTAGGATAACAAGCAATTTCCTGGTAGTAGTTGCCAGAAGTGAATGTGCCGCTTTGTTTTTCCCAACTCACACCGGCATTAATGGATTTGTAAATTCCACCTTTGCCTTCTTTGGCTTCTACCACGGCGAAAATGATGTTTGGTTTTACCGGACTCAGTGCAATTCCAATTCTGCCGATATCTCCACCGGGCAATCCGCCTTCCAGTTTTTTCCAGGTAGCACCTCCATCGGTAGATTTAAAAACGGCACTTTCCGGACCACCGCCGATGTAAGTGTGCACTTTGCGCATGCGCTGGTGAAATGCGGCATAGAGCACTTCCGGATTTTGCGGATCCATAAGAATGTCGTTGCAACCGGTGTAGTCGCTTACTTTTTTAACGTTTGTCCAGTTTGCACCGCCATCAGTAGATTTGTAAACACCACGATCACCGCCTTCTTTCCAAACTGGTCCATAGGCAGCAACATAGATAATGTTAGAGTTTGTGGGATGCACCAGCACTTCAGCAATGTGTTCGGATTCTTTCAAACCCATATTGGCCCAGCTCATACCACCGTCCATGCTTTTGTAAACGCCATCACCATAGGCCACAGAGCGCTGGTTGTTGTTTTCGCCGGAACCCACCCATACTGTTTGATCGTTGGATGGATCGATGGTAACGCAACCAATGGAGTAAGAACCTTCTCCATCGAAAATGGGAGAATAAGTAACGCCGTGATTGGTTGTTTTCCAAACACCTCCAGAGGCGGCAGCGACGTAATATTCGCTGTGGTTGTTGGGATTAACTGCAAAATCGGCTATTCGGCCGGATGTAACGGCAGGGCCGATAGATCGGAATTGAAGAGCAGAAAATGCTTCTGTTGTAATTGGGGATGCAGGTGCCGTTGTGGCTGCAGTGTTTTTCTTTTGTGAGTAAACGAATTGATTTACAGATAAAAAAATGGCAAATACGAATAGGTAACGCATGGGTTTGAATCTGGTTAAGTGGGCACGAAGGTGGCCCAACCTCGGATGTACAACCAAATATATTTGATGAATGGAGAAAATTGTTAATTGGGTAAAGGCACTCCTTATGTCGTGGAGGTCGATTTCGATTAGATTTGCCCTTCATTTTTAGAAGAATATGAGAGAAATACAATTCAGAGAAGCTATTTGTGAAGCGATGACAGAAGAAATGCGCCGCGATGGCAGTGTTTTTTTGTTG
Organism: Flavobacteriales bacterium; assembly: GCA_046153915.1. Taxonomy (GTDB): domain Bacteria; phylum Bacteroidota; class Bacteroidia; order Flavobacteriales_D; family Sanyastnellaceae; genus JANNVZ01. Next base: position 15,240 of record JBJXFC010000193.1, on the reverse strand, counting down.
GGTGAAGAAGTGGCTGAATACAATGGAGCTTACAAGGCTTCAAAAGGCATGCTGGACGAATTTGGAGCCAAGCGCGTAATCGATACTCCTATCGCCGAACTTGGCTTTTCAGGCATTGCTGTAGGTGCTGCAATGAATGGTCTTCGTCCGATTGTGGAATTTATGACCTGGAATTTTGCCATTCTTGCGGCAGACCAGATCATTAACTCGGCAGCTAAAATGCTACAAATGAGTGGAGGTCAGTACAGTGTTCCAATCGTTTTCCGCGGTCCAAACGGACAAGCCGGTCAATTGGCTGCAACACACTCACAGAGTTTTGAGTCGTTTTATGCCCACGTACCGGGATTAAAAGTGATCACGCCTTCCAATCCCTACGATGCAAAAGGACTTTTGAAGGCTGCCATTCGCGACAATGATCCTGTTGTTTTTATGGAAAGTGAAAAGATGTATGGCGACAAAGGCATGGTGCCAGATGGCGAATACATTATTCCAATTGGTCTTGCAGATGTAAAGCGCGAAGGAACAGATGTTACCATTGTTTCTTTCGGTAAAATAATGAAGACAGCTCTCACAGCTGGTGAAGAGCTGGAAAAAGAAGGAATCAGTGCTGAAATCATCGATTTGCGCACAATCCGACCTCTGGATATTGATACCATCATCAATTCAGTGAAAAAAACGAATAGACTGATTATCCTCGAAGAGTCATGGCCTGTGGCGAGTATTTCAACTGAAATTGCATACCGTGTTCAACGCAATGCATTTGATTATTTGGATGCGCCTATTCGCCGTCTAACACAAACGGATACTCCATTTGCATTTGCAACAACGCTTATTGAAGCTGCCTTGCCACAAGTTTCTGATGTTGTGAAGACTGCCAAAGAACTGTTGTATCGTTAGTACTCATTCCATCTGCGTTGAAACAGGCCACACTCATTGATAGCAAATTGCTCAGTCTTGTTATTCGGAGATTGAGTTATCAGTTGATCGAGAATCACGATGATTTTAGTCAGGCGGCAATTCTTGGTTTGCAGCCGCGTGGAATTTTTCTGGCGGAGAGAATTGTAGACGAGCTGCAACGCATCCAACCAAAGAACAAGATCGACTACGGAGTTATTGATCCGACTTTTTACCGGGATGATTTCCGCAGAAGTGGCAAAGCACTTGTGGCACATCCAACAGAAATTCCATTTTCAATAGAAGGCAAAGACATCGTTCTGGTGGATGATGTATTGTACACCGGACGCACTATTCGGGCAGGCATTGAATGTTTGCTGGAATATGGCAGGCCGCGCAGTGTAGAATTGCTTGTGCTTATTGATCGAAGGTATACGCGTGAATTGCCGGTAGAACCGCGGTATATCGGAAAGAGCATCGATAGTTATGACAATCAAAAAGTAAAGGTGTCGTGGAAAACCGACGAGTCTGAAGATCGCGTTTTATTGCTTACCGAATAATGGATGCCACGCTCATCAAAACGACATAATGACCGATGATCACAAAGAATCGATAATTGAGGTAGTCCAACGTAATATCGAACAATCATCGCTGTTATCAGCACTAACATAAAGACATAGAACCACAAGTTTGAAAATAGCCATCATCGGATACGGAAAAATGGGGCACGAGATCGAAAAGATTCTTGTGAATCGAGGGCATGAGATTACGTTGCGTTCAACAACCAAAACACCGTTTAAAGCCGAAGATTTGCTGGGAACAGATGTTGCCATCGAATTTAGCAGACCGGATGCCGTAGTTGATAATCTTTACAAGTGCTTTGCTGCAAAATGTTCGGTAGTAGTTGGCACCACTGGCTGGTATGGAAGATTGCCAGAAGTGAAAACAGAAGCAGAAAAAGCGGGAATTGGATTGTTGTATGCCACAAATTTTTCGATTGGTGTGAATGTACTTTTTCACCTCAATGAAAAACTTGCCCGCATCATGGATGCAGTTGAGGGCTATGAGCCGGGTATTGTGGAGATTCATCACCTTCAAAAACTAGATAAACCAAGTGGAACGGCCATAACGCTTGCCGAAGGCATTTTGGGAAATTATTCGCACAAGAAAAAATGGGTGAATGAAATTTCGAATGTGGATGATGAATTAACTATTGTAAGCAAGCGCGAAGGAGAAGTACCCGGAACGCATGTAGTCAACTATACCTCTTCAGCAGATCACATCAGTCTGGTGCATCAAGCTGAGAATAGAAGTGGATTTGCGCGAGGTGCTGTAATGGCAGCAGAATGGCTAAAAGGTAAAAAAGGAATATTTACCATGAAGGATGTACTCAAATTCAATGACTGACTAAAATTAAGAACGAATCACACTAAGACATTATGATACCCTGGATATTTCTCATAGCATTATTGGTTGTTTATTCTGCAACGCTTCCCATTTTTCTGAAACGCGCAGGTATGAATTCCTCATTGGGTTATATCCCACTGGTGAATTTTTATCCCTTCCTTAAAATGATCAAACGCCCGTGGTGGTGGCTGTTGCTGCTGCTTTGTCCTGGCGTGAATTTGCTCGTTCTGGTGATCATGAATATCGAATTGGGCATTACTTTTAATAAAAGAAGTACAAAAGATCAGTGGTTTTTTGGTGCATTGCCCTGGGTTGTGTTGCCTCAACTAGCCTTCAAAGAAAAAGAGCTGGCTTATATCGGTCCGCGAGACTGGAAGGGCAAGAAAAAAAGCACCATGCGCGAATGGGGAGAAGCCATTGTGTTCGCCATTATCGCGGCTTCAGTAATAAGAACATTCTTCATCGAAGCATTTACAATTCCAACACCATCAATGGAAAAAAGCATGTTGGTTGGAGATTATTTGTTTGTGAGCAAAGTGAGTTATGGAGCTAAAATTCCACAAACACCAATGTCAGTTCCATTCGTTCACAACGCCATGCCGGGTTCATTAACCAACAGTTATGTGGACTGGTTTAGTTTGCCCTATTTCCGTCTGCCCGGATTTGGAAATGTTGAACGATTTGATCCCGTTGTATTTAATTTTCCGAATGGAGATACGGTGATGATTGATCCGTTTTATGTGGGGCACGACTATTTCTCGTATGTAAGGAAGGAAGCTTTTACGATTGCCAAAAAGAATTACGAAGTCTATGCTGCCAATCGCTTCAAATATGAAGCAGAAGCGCGCAAGAATTTTGCGAAAGGTATCTGCAATGTGTGTCGCGAAGAGCGCGGCCAGAAGGCAATCGGTGGAGTGAAAGGAAGACCCATTGACAAAAAGGAAAACTATGTAAAACGCTGTATTGGTTTGCCAGGAGAGAATTTAAAGATTGTAGATGGGCAGGTTTTGGTAAATGATGCTGCAATTGAAAATCCTGCAGGACTTATGTTCAGCTATGTGTATAAGACAGAGAACATCAAAGACATGGAAGAGATTTGGGAAAAATGCAAGGTAAATATCGACGATCGCAAAGTGATGGTAATCGATGGTCAGGCTCGTGGATTCTACCCCAAACGCGCACTTCCAAAAGGAATCGAATATTACCGTGATTCGTCAGATTATATTTTTGGAACCTCTTCATTCAATGCAGAGGATGTTGAATGGCTGAAGAAAAACGCCAAGGTGAAAATGCTGGAGAAGAATGTAAATCGTGAGCCAGAAGGCCTCAAGGTTACTTTTTATCCAAACTCAACGATGGCTCCATTCTGCAATTGGAATGAAGACAACTATGGTCCAATTCATATTCCTGCAAAAGATGAAAAGATAGAACTTACCGCTGAGAACATTGAATTGTATCGCCGCGTAATTGATGTTTACGAGAACAACGAATGGCTTGAAAAAGACGGCAAGGTGTATATCAATGGCGCTGAGGCCACATCGTACACCTTCAAACAAGATTATTATTGGATGATGGGAGACAATCGTCATCAGAGTGCCGACAGCCGTTTCTGGGGTTTTGTTCCGGAGGATCACGTAGTTGGGAAGCCCGTATTTACATGGTTCAGCAAGGAGAATGCAGAGTATCAGGAAGGCGGAAAAATCAGGTGGAAGAGAATGTTTAGATTGGTGGATTGAGTAATGTGCTAATTGGGTAATGAGTATTTAGTATTTAGTATTTAGTATTGGGTATAGAGTATCCAGTGAACTAACTCCTTACTACCAATTACCAACTACCAAGTACTAACTACTAGCTACTAACTACCAACTACCCCCATGTTCAACCTCTTCTCCAAAAAACCAACATATAAAATCACAGATCTCATCTGGATTTCGGACCAGTCAAAGTTGAATGGCTGTCTGAAGGAATTGAAGGAAAAGAAGTACGATTATATCGTTGCCTGGTTTCCTGAAACGCTTCGCAGATTTGATAGCATTTTTAAGGAGAATGGCATATCAAATCGCATCAACAAGGTGAGCGAATTGCAATTGCGCGATATGCAAGGGCAGAAGATTCTTATGCTCGAACATTATCCTTTGTTTAGTGTGGAGACTGAACTTTTTAAGACCTGGGGAGCGGCTGATATTTCCATAGTGTCTTCGCTCGACGAGGCCTGGCTTAAACAATTTGGTGCGGGGAGCATTCGCGGTTTAATGCAAAAAATGGGCATGAAAGAAGATGAAGTGCTTAGTCATTCGATGATTACTTCTTCTATTCAAAATGCACAGAAAAATCTGGACAAAAAAGTATCCACGGAAATGAAAGCAAATTCGATGGATGAATGGTTTCGCTTAAATGTGAATCCGTAAAAAATGGCCGTCTCTTTAAAGAACGGCCTATTTTCAATGAATTAGTTGAAATTATTCAGCCGGCACAACTTCTTCGATTAGTTCTTCTTCAGTTTCCACTGGGCGTTCTTTAAAGCGAAGTGCATATTGAATTTCTTTGTCCATATTGTTGGAAAGATCGTTGCTCAATCGGATATTGGTTTCGCTATTTCCGTAAGCTGAGTTCGTCGTAAAATGCAATTCCTCACTATTTTCTGCAAGTACACTTACTGTGCCCAATAATTCTTTGGTTGCTATGTCATAAATGTAGATGTCTGCCATGCCATAACCCGTTTGAAAAACGGAATTCAAAGAAGAGCTTCCCGACATTATAAACGGTTTGCTGGCTCCGGTATACCGGACCAATGCAAAATACTTCAATGAATCGAGTTTCTCATTTTCAAGCTCCACATCCATTGCATCGAAGTAAACCTCGTCGTTGAGCGGCATACCCTCGCGATACCAGTTGAGAATAATGGAATTGTACTGTTCATTCCCATTTAATTCGTCTGGTTGTGATTCTACATGGGAGCCCATATAACTCATAAACATTTCGGATTGCACGTAAGTATTTCCCGGTGTCATCGGTGCAATGGTATCAATCTGCGAACTCAATGCATGGATATAGGCTTTGAACATGCCCACCTCTGAAGTATCCATTTCATCTGACAAGGTTGGTGGAATTTGGGTGTAGTTCGAATCCAGAATGGCATACATTGAATTCACTTTTTCAGCGTATGGTCTTAGCGTTTCGGGATTTGCCAATAATGCGGCCATTTCTTCTTTTCTGGATTTCATTGACGCCTCATATCTGCTTTGACTCATACTCGAAGAAATGGAAGATCCCACACTAAAAAGGACGAGACCGCCAACAAGTAACAAAGGAATGGCAAATGCCAATAGTGCATTGGCTTTCGGAAATGGACGTTGTTTCATCGTTTCTGCCACATCAAAAGGAGCGTGGTATTTTTCGCTTCTTCCAGGTATCAGCATCACGTATTCTCGTCCAATTGGAAAAAGTGGAATCCAGAATAAATGTGCATAGCGCTGAACTATCTTAAATCGATGCCCATCGTAATGCAATGGATTTAAGTTCAGGTCGGAAGACGTAAATGTTTTGAGGCTATAGCTTCCTGTGCCGTAAACAATCATGGTTAAAAGGGTTAGTTAGTTAAACCCAGATTATGCAATGCCTTTCTATTCCGATCCAAAATCCCTTTGAATCTCATGTGCGTAACGGACCGCATAATCTGGGTTAAGGCGTTAAAAATAATCGGACAGCTATAACTACCCAAAAAAAGATTGAAGTTGAATCTCCTCAGGTATCGGAAGGATTGACGGGAATCACATTTGTAAAAACGAATTCCTATCCGAAATCAACGAAAGCAAAAAACGCAATTTGTAAATTTACCTTCAAAGAAAGAAGAGATTACTTCTGCTGAAATATGAAGCGCGAAGACTTTTTAAAAACACTTGGAATTGCGGCAGTCGCCGGAGCGGCTATGAAATTGAGCGCACTAAACAGGGTGATGGAAGCGGGTGAGAACACCGAAACTATGCCCGTCCTTTTTGTAGGTCACGGAAGTCCTATGAATGCCATCGAAGAGAATACGTTTACCAAACAAATGAAGTCTGTAGCGGCTTCTATTGCCATTCCAAAGGCGATTCTCATGGTATCCGCGCATTGGGAAACGAAAGGAACTTTTGTTACCAATCAGGAATTGCCTCCAACTATCCATGATTTTGGTGGATTTCCTAAAGCTTTATTCGATGTTGAATATCCTGCTCATGGCAGTTCGTGGCTGGTAGATGAAACAAAATCAACTGTCAAAAAAACTGCGGTAGAAGGCAGTGACAAATGGGGATTGGACCATGGCTGTTGGAGTGTTGCCAAAAACATGTATCCCAATGCAGATGTTCCTATCATGCAGCTAAGTCTGGATTATTCCAAAGACGCCCAATACCACTATGATCTTGCCAAAGAATTGGCTGCACTGCGCGACAAAGGTGTACTCATAATAGGAAGTGGCAACATGGTGCACAACCTCGGAATGATGCAATTAAAAAGCGGCGATATCAATGAACCATTTGGCCTCGACTGGGCACTCGAGGCACGCGCCAAATTCAAAGAACTCATCGATAAAAAGGATCATGCATCACTCATCAAATACAATGCACTTGGCAAATCGGTTCAGCTTTCGGTACCAACACCAGAACATTATTTGCCTTTGTTATACACCCTTGCTCTTCAGGACAAGGACGATGAATTGACTTATTTTAATGATGAGGCCATAGCGGGTTCGCTCACCATGACTTCAGTGGAGATCAAAAGAAAGAAAAAGGGTTAAACAGCTCTTAACCAGAACTTTTCTTGTGGATATTGCTTGACGGGTACAGTTTTGGGCTTCTAAAACGCATGAAATCCAAAAAATACCCACCATTTACACACAAAAAACACCAATCTCGCCCGTCATTGGTTTTCTTTGCAGTCAACCTTTAAAATCTTAAATTTCTGCATGGAAATTACAACTGACCTCAGGCGCACCGCTTTAACAGACAAACACATTGCCCTTGGAGCCAAGATGGTTCCTTTTGCCGGTTACTTTATGCCCGTTCAATACAGTGGTTTGCTGGACGAACACCAGACAGTTCGCAAGGCGCTCGGCGTTTTTGACGTAAGCCACATGGGCGAATTTCTTGTACATGGCAAAGGAGCTATAGATCTGATTCAGCATGTTACAAGCAACGATGCTTCAAAGCTTGTGGATGGCAAAGTGCAGTACAGTTGTTTGCCAAACGATACTGGCGGAATAGTAGACGATTTGCTTGTTTACCGCGTGCATGAAGAATTGTACATGCTTGTTGTGAATGCCAGCAATATCGACAAAGACTGGAACTGGATCAATTCCAAAAACACCTTCGACGTTCGTCTTGAAAATCACAGTGATCTCACTTCACTGCTTGCTGTTCAGGGGCCATTGGCGCTAAAAGCCATGCAGAAGTTGACAGCCATGAATCTGGTCGATATGGAATATTACACTTTCCAGATTGGCACATTTGCTGGCGTTGAAAACATCATAGTTTCGACTACCGGATACACAGGAGCGGGAGGTTGCGAAATTTATTTCCCCAATCACGCTGCAGATCAAATCTGGGATGCTATATTGGAGGCAGGTGCGGAGTTCGGCATCAAACCGATTGGACTTGGAGCGCGTGATACACTACGTCTCGAAATGGGATTCTGTTTGTATGGCAATGATATCGATGATACCACGTCACCAATTGAAGCCGGTCTGGGTTGGATTACCAAATTCACCAAACCATTTGTCAATTCAGAGGCTTTGAAAGCTCAAAAGGAAGCTGGTGTTGCCCGCAAATTGGTGGGATTTGAAGTGATTGACAAAGGAATTCCGCGTCATGGGTACGAAGTTGTTGATACCGCAGGAAATGTGGTGGGTGTTGTAACCAGCGGCACACAAAGTCCGTCACTCAATAAACCCATTGGAATGGCTTATGTGCCAACAGCGTCTGCAAAACCAGGATCAGAAATATTCATTCAGATTCGTGGAAAAGCACTAAAAGCGGTTGTAACGGCCCTTCCTTTTTACAAGGTCTGAAAAGCCACTTTGAGCTGTATATTTCCCAGCATTAATGCCTATGATACCAGTCTCCGAAAGAAAATTAGTTGAAGTCTGCTACACACCAGGGCAGTATCATCTCTATCAGGAGAATTTTGATATCGTTGTGGTGATTGATGTTCTTCGTGCGACGAGCGCAATTACAACAGCTTTGTATCATGGAGTTGAAAGCATCATTCCAATTGCCACGATGGAGGAAGCACATGAGTGGAAGGCAAAAGGATTTATTGTAGGAGCAGAGCGCGACGGACAAGTGGTGGAAGGATTTGATTTTGGGAACTCTCCCTACGCTTATATGAATCCCGAATTAAAAGGGAAAACAGTTGTATTGACTACAACGAACGGTACTAAAGCCATTGCTATAGCCAGTAAGAAAGAAGTAGTGATTGGCTGTCTCAACAATATCAGCATTTTGTGTCAATGGCTTATTGAGCAGCATAAAAACACACTCATTCTCGCAAGTGGATGGAAAGATAAAATCAATCTGGAGGATACAATTTGCGGTGGAGCTATTGCAGATCTTCTGCTCGAATCACGCAAGTTTAGAAGTGATGAAGACAGCACCGTTGCTGCAAAATTCATCTATCGGAGTGCACGCGAACATCTTCTCGGATTTCTTCGTGCATCGTCGCACCGCCGAAGATTGATCAAATTGAATATTCAAAAGGATGTAAAGTATTGCCTCACGTTGGACACTGTGCCTTGTATTCCAGTGCTCAAAGATGGCAAAATCGTAAAGCTCAATTATGAGCCTGAGAACATGTTTGTTTCTGCCATTCAACAGTTAATCTGATGCACTTTTCGTCGAGAACATATCGTATCATCGGAGCTTATGGAGCTGTTCTATTGGCTCTTTGTGGCTTTGCATTTCGGGATACCGGACATGTTTGCGCAGAATCAACGTGGGGATTTTTTGGTCATAAAAAAATCAACGAGTTGGCTATCTATACACTTCCCGAAGAGTTGTTTGGATTCTACAAAGCCAACATGGATTATATGATAGAACATTCTGTAGATCCTGATAAACGGCGCTATGGAGTGGTTGGTGAGGCAGAGTGTCATTACATCGATATGGATCGCTATGCAGACAGTTTGCATCCCAATCCATTTGATGCTGTGCCGCGAAGATGGGTAGATGCAGTTGCCAAATACAGCGAAGATACATTGCGCGCACATGGCATTGTGCCGTGGAATACCTACAACGTTCATCTCCGTTTGACAAGTGCTTTTAAGAATGGCGACATCAATAAAATTTTGCGCCTGTCTGCAGAAATTGGCCATTACATTGGCGATGCGCATGTTCCTCTGCATACCACCAGCAATTACAACGGACAAAAGACCGGTCAACGCGGGATCCATGGATTCTGGGAAAGTCGTTTGGTAGAATTGTATCATGCCGATTATGATTTTTTTGTAGGTAAAAGTTTTTACATCAGCTCACCTCTCAATTACATCTGGGACAGAGTGGAGGAGAGCAATGCCGGAGTGGATAGTGTACTTTTTTTTGAAAGCTCCTTGAGTAAAACGTATCCGGAAGACAAAAAATATTCGTTCGAAACACGCGGTCAGGTCAGCACAAAAGTGTATAGTGAAGACTACAGCCGCAGTTACCAGGACATGCTTGATGGACAAGTAGAACGCCGCATGAAGTCTGCGGTTATTTCTGTCGGCAGTTTTTGGTACACAGCCTGGGTCAATGCAGGTCAGCCAGACATGAATAAACTGATGAATATTTCGATCGATGCATCGAAAGATTCTACACCCACAGTTTCAGATGAAATGCTGAAGGTGCGGGATCATGAGTAGATGTATATTTCAAAAAATGTACTCAGCCTTTTTCAAAATCTACAAATAAAAAAAGTGAGAGACACCATGCCCTCACTTTCCAAATTACTTAAGCAGTTCCACTTCGCTCTCCCCACCCATTCTCATCTCTCACTCGCACTCTGTTTCTCTGCTCTCTTGTAGCGGGAGGGGGGCACGATCCCCCGACCTCATGATTATGAATCATGCGCTCTAACCAGCTGAGCTACCCCGCCAAATTCAGGTTTTCCCAAATTTTTGAGGGCGCGAATATACTACTATTTATTACCTCACCAAGTCTGTGAGTAAATTCTTCAAAAAACCAGCATCAAATGGGTTATCCTTGCAAAGTATTGTCTCACTGACCTAGATTACTTTTATGACAAAGACCAAAGTAGAATTGGAATATCTCATTCGCACTTCCGATAGTATTCTGTACAATTGTATGTCAACCCCAAGCGGTCTCGAGGAGTGGTTTGCTCCCGAAGTTCATATCCGTGGTGAAATTTTTACTTTCCTTTGGGAAGGCGAAGAGAAAAAAGCTTTACTGGCCTCTAAGAAAAAAGAACAATTCGTTCGATTCGAATGGGTTGACGAGGAAGACAAAGAGTGCAATTACTTCGAAATGCGCATCAAAATCGATGAAATGACCGGCGAAGTGGCCCTTCTTGTTACAGACTTTTGCGAAGACGGTGAAGAAGATGATCAAAAAATGCTGTGGGACGAGGCTGTGGAAGAACTCAAGCGTCACATCGGTGGTTGATTACCACTTCAGATAAAAATCTTTAATCAGTTGTTTATACGCCTCGGTAATTTCTCCGGGGCTTTTTTCTATCAAAAGCGACTCCATACGCGGCTCACCTGTAAATCCGGGTGAAAATTCGATCATCACACGCGCCGGGTCTTTGTGAGCAAGCGTAAACACATGGCATATACGGATGGGGAAAAGTTTATTTCGGGAAGCCTCATTCACCCAACGTTCCAGTTCGCTATTGGGCAGTATCAAAGCAAGCCTGCCTTCCGGACGAAGGAGTTTTAGAACAATCGGAAGAAAGGATTCGGCAGGTAGGGAATCATCGTGGCGAGCTGCATTTCGACTGGGATTACTCGCCCGAAGTGAAGATGTAAAATAGGGCGGATTGCTGATGATAAGATCAAACTTTTCTCCCGATACAATTTTGAGAAAATCACCTTCGTGCATCTTGAGGCGATCGCGCCAGGGCGAATGTTCGAAATTGTAACGCGCATCTTCGGCACTTCCCTCATCGATTTCGATGGCTTCGATAATAACTGTATTGTTTCTCTGGGCGCAGATCAGTGCTATTACCCCAGTGCCTGTGCCCACATCCAGCATGTAGTCCGTTTGCGACAAATTGACCCATGCGCCCAGCAGGACAGCATCGGTACCCACCTTCATGGCGCTCCGGCTTTGGTAAACCTCGAATTGTTTAAAGTTGAATGGTTTGTCGTACGTATTAGGCATAAAGCCTTCAGTCTGTTAGCGGAAAATCACGAATTCCATGTGAACTTCCTTGTAGCGAATCTACACAGATTTTCCTAAGAACAATACCTTCTGTCTATTCGTGAAATTTCTTAGCACCAGCTTCAATGCGAACTTTCAAAGCATTTTCGGCCGGCGGAATTACACAGCTATACTTGTGATTGTAGGCGCAATAGGGATTGTAGGCGCGGTTGAAGTCAATCACCATGTGTTCCTTTACCTGACTGATATCAAAATCGAGGTAACGTCCGCCTCCATAGGTTTCGGTATCATTGGTAAGATCTGTAAAAGCCAGCAGAAGGTAGTTACGCAACTCGGGGCGGGCAGGATCAACATTCTGATACAATGTCATTTTGTATTTCTTTCCTTCGAGTTTAAACGAAAGTGTACCATACGGTTTATACAGAGGAGTGCGTGTTCCGCTTGTTTTGAGTGCCCGTGCTTTGCCGTTTTTAATGGCTTTGAAGGTGGCCATTACGCGGAAATTCTCATTGATGGGGAAATAGTTCAATCCATGAAAAGAGGACAGGTCTTCTGGTAAAAGAATACTTCGCGTGCTATCTGCAAATTCGGCATTGGTACTGTCTCTTTCCGTTTGAATCTCAACCTGGTAGCTGCCCTGCGCGCAGATGATTTCGGTAGTTGCAAGAAATGCAATCATCAAAACGCCAATTTTCAATACGGGACCAATAACCTTTTTCATCTGCACAAAGTATAAGGCGCAAAATTAGTCCGATGATCTCCAGAATTACCTTCACTTTATCAATAATCCTTGCAATAGGCACTTTGGCTATGGCTCAGGATATCAAACCGCTCGATTATGCACCTTTATTTCAGCGGGAACATGTGAAGAAACGCATTTGCAAAGAGGTCAAATACCAGGGCAATAAAGCGGTCGATTCGACCATGATCGGAATTGCCGAATTTGACAAGCAGGGCAGAATGGTTCATTACACCGAATTTTTCGCAGGCGGAAGAAAAATGGCAGAACACTTTTTTAGGTATGATGAAACTGGTAAAATGACAGGAAGTTCCGTTAGCCTTGTTTTTAACAGCTGGGCAACTCTCGATTTTGAGTTGAAATACGACGCCAAGGGCCGCGTGATCTCACGGGAATTAAAAGAACCCATGGCCAATTTCTGGCAAAAGGAAACATACACCTACAGCGGCATTGTGCTTTTAAAAAGTGAACAGTGGTATGATGTAAACGGCGGTTTGGTATCTCAAACCCACAAAGATTATCCGCCAACATTGGATACACATGAAAATTCTCTCACCTACATTTACAATGAACGTGGTCTATTGATGATGCATCAGCTTTTCAATAAAAGCGGCAGATCAGAAAGAGCCCTTGTCTATTCCTATGAATATTATTGATACCAATCAACATAAAAAAAGAAGGGCTGCAATTTGCAGCCCTTCTTTTTTACTTCTTCTCAAAATCGAGTGAAATACTGTTGATGCAATATCGCAATCCAGTAGGGTTTGGGCCATCATCAAAGACGTGTCCGAGATGACCACCGCACTTAGCACAATGCACTTCATTGCGAACCATTCCCAAAGACGCATCCTTCGTTTCTTCAACACATTTTTCATTGAGTGGAGCGTAATAACTAGGCCAGCCGGTTCCACTTTCGAATTTGGTTTCACTCGTAAAAAGGGGTGATTTACACGCGGCACATAGATAAACACCATGCTCGTGGTGATCGTAAAATTCACCGGTAAAAGCACGCTCTGTGCCATGCTCACGCAATACGCGGTATTCTTCTGATGACAATTTGTTTTTCCATTCTTCGTTTGACATGGAGATTTTTTCTTCGCTCATATTTTCCTCCTTTTTGGGTTCTGTTTTTATTTCTGATTTGGGTTGATTTGCCATTGAGGCATCGGTCGTATCTAACGATGGCGCCTGTGTGACAGCATTACCTGATGGTTGACCTTGTGAGTCAGGCATTGAAGCAGTTGGTGCATTGTTGCTGCAGGTAGCTGCAATAAAGGCAATTGATACAAATGGAATCCAGATTTTTTTCATTTCTTTTTGGGTTTTACAAAAGTATCTACGATAAGATGGCGTGAGTGGATTTTTGAGACCAATTTTTGCAAATACCAGAATTAAAACAACATTTATGGATGTATGTTCTGAGATCATCACCCCAATTTTTTTTAACGCAGAGGCCACAGAGAGCGTGAAATACATTTCACGAAGGAGGAAGTGCAGAGTTGGCTGCGATTTGAGTCTGTTTGTGAGAAAAGCTTTGCGTTCTCAGGTGTTCTCTCTTTGTGCACTTTGGGTTTAAAGAAGATTGATATGGATCGTGCCTACGGCACTATGTTATCTATCTGGCTTTTCTTTTACCATCGGACTGAAGACCGATGTTAGAATATTTGTTCGAGCCTACGGCTCTTGGGGGGTTGCACGTTATGCTCGATAGAAAGCCTCTGTGCCTACTCCTTCGTGAAATATATTTCACTCTCCTCTTTTTCTCTATGGTGAAAATACGGTTGTTAATGGAAGTACTTCAGCCCATCCCCGAAGTCGCAAACCCAATTAGCACAACTTGTCCAGAGCGCAGCGTGTGATTAGTCACATTAGCATATTAGCACATTTGTATCCCTTTTTCTAATTCTTCCTCGCTTTGAAGTACCGAATCATCTCCCCATAATCCATCTTTTCCTGCATCGCAAACAGGCATTTGGCAATGCGATCTGCTTTGGTTGTTTGTGTTTTGGCGCTTTCAATCCAATTGGAAAAATAACGTTGGTGGCCTGTTGCAAGCGATTCAAATTGTTTCCAGGCAGCCTTGTCTTCTTTCAGGCAAGCAACTAGATCGGGAGAGACTTCAAGTTCGGAATTGTCTTGTTCTATTTGTACGACAATGGTGGCTCCTTCATTTTTTCGAATTCCTTTGCGCATAGTGGCGTTGATGGCCATGATATAATCGCCTTCACCCATGGGAATAAGCGCAACCTGATGGATGGCATACTGATCGAGTTTGCCTTTCACCCGAAATGATTTTTTGTTCTCCGGATTGAGTTTAATGGCAGTTTTGGCCGGAATGGTGATATAAGTCCATCCGGTTTTTTCGCCCATATTTTCGAATTTCTCGAGTAATGCAGTGAATTTCTCCATTGCTGCGAACGTATGTAATCTTTGTTACACTGTGCAAGGTGATTTTGAATTTTCTTCGCCGTACTAAAAAAGTTGTATGGAATACGTTGATACCATTGTTGCTGCCTATCAAGGTTATTGGAATTATCTGTCAGAATCAATCATTCACCCCGGATGGAAGAGTTATTTCTGGTGGCTTCTGGGAATGTCGGTTGCTGTGTGGATGCTTGAGATAGCATTTCCCTGGCGCAAACAACAATCCATTTTCCGCAAGGATTTTTGGATGGATTCGTTTTACATGTTCTTCAACTTTTTCTTGTTTTCATTGATTGGATACAATGCAATTTCAGATGTTGGCGTAAAGGCATTGAATGATTTTCTCGGGCTTTTTGGAGTTACAAATCTTCTTGCTGAGCAGGTCCAATCGTGGCCACTTTGGATTCACATCATCGTCGTTTTTTT
>JBJXFC010000037.1:0-4764 GCA_046153915.1 Flavobacteriales bacterium | reverse complement strand
GCTGATTTCCAGTCCGGCTTTCTGGTACTATTCGAATACTTTCAACCTCTATTTGGGCAGCCACACGCAGATAGCTTGATGCGATTTCATACATCACAGATTTGCTGAGTGCGACATCCATGTATCCCGCTATTTCATCAGAAGTAAGCGGTATACTTTGCACTACAAGTTCCGGAGTCATGCTGCGGTCATAGCTCATTTCCTTTAGGGTCTCCCGGTTCACCTCTTTTGGAAGAGCAACATCTGCAAGCTCTCTGGCTCCTTTGATGTTAAAAGAATGATCTCCCTCAATGGGCAGCGTTTCTGCTAAACCAAACGCATTGATATAATGAATACATGCGCTCGTGTCATCCTCATCAAGAAGCCAGAACACAAATTTGTTCACCAGTGTGGTACCCCCAGATGTTTGTACCCATATCTCGTACTTATAAGGAATAAGCGATGGCGCTAGTGTTTCCAGTGAAGCTTGCTCAAAACCACAAGGGATGATGCGACACTTCAAATGCAGATCAGTATATGTTTCAAGTGTCGTTTCTTGAGTCGTGCCATCGGTATAATAAACTTTGGCTTTAACGTTTCTATCACTTGTATCTCCCTGATCATGATAGTAGAAGAGCCAATCTTCCAGGTCTCTCCATACTTTAATCCCACTCGCTCTGTTGGTAATAAATCGTTTTCCAACAAACATCCTGCTGTAATAGAATGTCGCTCTGTCGCGCGATGCCATTTCACCTTTGGCCACCACCTTCAGTGATGTGCGCACAGGTTGGTACGACCATGGATCAGTAGATCCATCATCATAGTGCTCGGCAATTTCTACAAACGCTCTGGTATGACTCCATTCGGCAGGAGTAGAAAGTCCGGCTTCAGGAAAAACGCTTTCAAGCATTCCATCCAGTATTTTAGTCAGATCCACATCAACCAGTCCCACCAGAGTTGTTTCATTTGGCTGCCATGGCACTACATCATACATTGCCCAGGGCGATGCGTTTGAGTTGCCTTCCATATCAATTACATGCACCCGCATGCGTAGTCTCATATCGGTTCTCACCACAGCATCTACACCATGCTGAGAGTAGGTTTTTGTGCCAGCAAATCCCGTAAAACTGATATCCAATTCATATGCAGCCCCATAATTCTTGGCTTTCATAATCACCGTCGAAGAGCTGCGATCAATTTCGAAATCAGTAAGCCTGGCATCACTGCGCATTACCGGCAATACCTCGGAGTCAATCCATTCATTAACGTTCTGTCCGGCTGCAATCACTTTAATTTGTTGCCCTGTCGGAGTAGCGCTAAATACAAAATTGGGACCGCTCAATGCGGCAGGCCAACTTATTGCCATGCTGTCCCCGGCTCCTGCGAGATCAAGAGATCCAAGCACCACAATACATTGCGCGCCCACAGTTGTTGCATATGCATCAGTGCTTGCGCGCACCGTATAAGGTCCGCGCGACAATTCAATTAACTGTGGTTGGTTTATGATTGTTACTGCCATCTGGATGAGTCGTATTCAATAGGAGTTGCACAGCGTAGTGGATATAAAAACAGATAGCCAAAGAGTCCCATGGTAACATCTTCAACAAGTTCATAGCTCACGCTGCTTAAGCTGAAACCCTGCAGCAATGGCTCACAAGGCAAGTCACCGCTATGGATAGAAAGCTTTTTTAAGCGCATCAACACATCAATACCAATGTGCTTTGCCTCGGCAGATTTTTCGTGTACAAAATCCAAATTTTCAATCTGATTATCTGGAATCACAGCCACCAATGCAAAGCCACCTATCACTGTATCGCGCACATATTCCACGCCCGTATCAGTAAAAGTGCCACTTGGCATCTCCATCATCATTACAAAGGGATTTATTCGGCTACTGCCAGCTCTCATAGACATCTTCTTCTTCGAAACCTCGTGCCAGGTCATAAAGGCACAATTGCTATCTCCAGAATGAAGCAGACGAATGTGTTTTTCGGACAGCTGCCTGTGAATTCGCAGGTATTCATTCTCGTCAAAGTGATTGGTTGCCATGTTGCTAATCTTTCACCTGAGCAGCCTTTTTCATAGGACATCCACGATGCCCCTTCAAAAAGCCAATGCCCCGCGGAATCCACCACAAAAAGGCAGTCCACCAAACCCACCACCCAAAAATCAGACACACGATCACAGTCATTTGAATATCCTCAACGCGATGGCGAAACCAATTCACCTTATGCCATCGATCAGTAAATGCAACCAGAACGGTGCTACTCATAAATGATCGCTCTACAAAGTTGTTCTCAGTCATGTAAATTCCCAGGTAATACCAATGGCCCATGCCTTCATCAAATCGAACTATGTTCCCATGCTCATCCTGCTGCCATTTGTTTTTACCATCATACACCCTGTAATTTGGATCAGTCTGTATCCTGTCGGCGATGCCTTTCAAAATACCATTCAGGAACATGCCGCAAATGCATAGCAACACCACGACACATATCTGTATCCAATCGATCATCAATAGTTTTTTCCTTTCAGATAAAGCTGCCAGTTAAGAACACACACTCCCACCCACAGTATAAATACAGTAACAGTGGCCCACATCACATCCCACTTTCCGTCTAGTCTGTACCATATCACACCAGCAGCAATACCGATGATTATAAAAAGTACAAGTAATGCTTTGCCTTTTGCTTTGTTCATGTATTTCCAAAATGAAATACGTGTAGGTATTTTGTTCATGGGTTTACGATTAATAAATGATCAAGTCCTGTGTACCGGCAATCCATGTGCGTCCAGGTTGTTGTAAATGCAACATTTTCCAGCGTAGTGATGAATTGATTTTTTATCAGGTATTCTTCCCGCTCTTTGATGAATGCATGAAATTCTTTTGGAGTCATACCGGCAACCTTCACATCAAATCCTCGAAAAAATTTATGCATAGACCACACAGCGCCAGTCTTCGTATCAAATCTTCTGGATCCACTTTCTTTATACACCTTTTGTCCTGGCTTAGCTGTTGCCCAATTATTTATAGTGAATGGGTGCTCGTCACCAGCCTCGGTGCGCAAAAACTCCACGCCCATTACCAGGCGCATGTCGAGTAGTTCTATTGACCTGGCACCTCGTTTGGAGTAAGTGTATGGATCAATAAACTCATCAAGAAAGAAATGATCTGTTACCGGGATCCTATTCATTCCCTTTTAATAGCGTCCCTAATAATATCGTCCTTGTGTTTCGAGCTTCGGCTGCTTCCAAAGAAATAGCCATATATTTCCTTGGCGCCCATCACCACGATGCCACCAAACGCCATATCAAAAATGCGCTCGTTGGCTTTGGGAATTTCACGGAAGGCAAGAAGAGTAAGGCAGGCAATCAGTATTGCAAATGTTGCGATCACAATGCCGCCTTGTATCCAATCTCGCTTTCCTCCGGATGCCTTCATGAATTCGATCTCACGGCTTCGCGCAGAATTCTTGTCATCCAATTCTGCCCGGAAAGATTCGAGTTCCATTTGCTGAAATTCCAATTCGAATTCCATTTTCTTCTCCTCGAATTCAATCCAAACGGCCTGTGCCTGAACGTCAGATTCTCGCTTTCCATTGAGAAGCTTTCCGACCTTCTCAATACTATCCCTTCCGGTGATGTCCCCAATAATTTCGAGGGCATCACCGGCAATGGGTTTTACCTTTTCCTGGATGAAATTGAAAAGCTTTGTTTCTTTGAATGGCTTTTTCATTACTCGTTGTAATAGTTGTATTTGTTCAATCCGCCGAGAATAACAGTGCCTGTTCCAATGGACTGTACATAGTTTCCATTCGTGTCGCGGAAATTCTCAGACGCATAGTAATTGAATGTCGGAGCGCTCGTTGGGTAGTTGAATACCGGAAGGCAATCGCGCTTGTTCAAATCACTACTCAGCTTAGCAGATTTGCGCTGGATGAAGATGGCAGAAGATTTTTTATCGCCGGTCAGTTGAGCGTATGTCTTCTGAGTTGATACAGGATTACCCTGAGCAGTAGAAGATACGTTGATGGAAATTTCATTGTTCACCACTTCGGAAGCCACAACACTCGCCACCAATTCCTGCTGCGTAAACTGCAACGGACGGTATTTGTATTCCCGTGTTGCAGTAGCCATAAAGTTGATCAATTCAATGGCAGGAAAACCATTGATCGGACGCACAGTACCAAGGTAGGAAGCATATTCCTCTTCAATTTTAAGCAAGTAGGGTTTGTTGGCAGAAATGATATTCCAATTGCGCGAAAACTGATCCGCATACTTTTCCAACCAGATGGTCATCACAGGAATTCCACCGCGCATAAAAATCCTGCGAATGGTTTTGTATGTGCGTGTTTTACGAACTCCATCGATCTTGATGGTAACTTCGTTTGTGGATGTCTGTACTACGCTTTTCGAAGCTTCATCCCAAACACCTTCAACCGTGCCAAGCTCAGTATTCAGTCGCTCAATTCGGGTTGAGTCATCTGCCGTCACCTGGTTCGAAAAGAGAGGCAATTTAGATGCCAGTATTGGAGAATCCGGAGATTGTGGGGAATACCCGCTTGACAATTTCCGGAAAAAATCAACGGCGTTAATCTGAAATCTCAGCGCCAGCATTGCTATTGTATTTGCGTTCATATTATTTTACTTGAAGGATTGTTTTGAGATCGATGAATAATGGAGAGGCCATGTTCTTTGGAGAGCCACCAACAGTCCACACAGGACCAATGGAGAAACGTTCCACATCAGGATCCGTTTCATCAACATTAGGTATGCAGTAGTCCG
>JBJXFC010000030.1:0-4081 GCA_046153915.1 Flavobacteriales bacterium | reverse complement strand
AAGACAAATTCAGTTTTAAATATGGCAGAGTGGTAGGGCGCATCAAGGTGCCTTCGGGCTTGGGAACATTTCCGGCATTCTGGATGCTTGGGGCGAATCAGGATGAAGTGTCGTGGCCCTTCTGCGGTGAGATCGACATCATGGAACACATCAATACGGAGTCTACCATTTACGGTACCGTGCATTGGGAAAACAATGGATTGACATCGGCGGGAAGTTCCATTCCGGCTACCGTACCGATATTTCACGAATACAGCATGGAGTGGGACAGCAATACAATTCGTATTTTTATTGATGGTGTGCAATACCACACGCATAACATCACAGCAGGCAATGGAAGCCAGGATGAATTTACCAAACCATTCTACCTCATACTCAACCAGGCGCTTGATGGCTGGGCAGACTATCCAAATGCCACTACAGGATTTCCAACCTACCTCGATGTGGATTGGGTGAGAGTCTATCAGCGCAATCAGCAAATTGGCAATGCAAATTCTGCTCAGGCCTATTCGAATGTGATTTCAGTTTCGTTTGCATCTCCGCAGATTTGGTTTGCAGACAATGATGGAGATGGATTTGGCAATGGGCAGAATGTACTCTCGGCCTGCGTGCAGCCATCCGGATACATTGCAATCGATGGTGACTGTGACGACAACAACGAGAATGTGCATCCCAATGCAATAGAAATTGCAAACGGCATCGACGACAATTGCAACACATTTATTGATGAAGGCCTGGGTTCCGTCTGGTATGCCGATACAGATGGAGACTCTTATGGCAATGCACTGATCACAGCCACGGGCATTGCACCACCTCCGGGATACGTTGCGCAGAGCGGGGATTGCAACGATGGCAATGCAGCGATACGTCCGGGTGCAACCGAAATCTGTTTCAACAACATCGATGAAAACTGCAATGGAACAGCTGACGAAAATTGTCCGTCTGTAGCCAACGACTGGAAACAATTTGCGACACCGCTTACAGTAGGAAATTACAATACATGTAACAGCACAAGTGGCAACATCGCATTGGCAACAACATCAGCAGAAGCCCAAAGCACGGCACTTACCGGACAAGATCTGTGGTATGTTTTCACTCCGATTTCGTATGGCGTGCAGATCAAAGTGAATACAACATCCTTTAATGCATTGGTCGAATTTCAGAACAACAACGGAGTGATGATCGACAATGAAAACATTCAATCGACCTTGGGCAATGAGTTCCTGAACGTCGGCAATCTCATTCCCGGACAACAGTATTACATCGCAGTGCGCAATTACAATTCGGCGCAGGGAACAGGAACGTTTACTATTTGTCTGAGTGATTTGCCATCGTCAGGATGTTTGTCGCCGACGGGCAGCTACACCATGTGCAGCAAGTTCAAGGCCATTCCGGTGAATGCCGCGACATACACCTACAACTTCACGTCCACACAAACAAACATCACCTATACACGCACCCAATCGAGTTCTACATTGAATTTGTATCAGGTGAATAACATGCCAACAGGAAGCAATTATGTAGCAAGTATCCGCGCGAATTACAATGTGGTGCGGGGCAATGGAACAACAGAAACAATCACCATCGATCCGCCGGCGACAGTTACCATGACCTTCGCCGCCGATCCATTGCTTATGCTGGCAACCACACAAGATTGTCCGAGTCCGCGGCCGTTGGGAGTCAATATCCGTTCCAATACAACCGTGTGTTATGCATCCAACTACCAATGGGAATTTCAACTCGCCGATTTAAGTGAAGCCGCATTTACCATCACAGGAGGTAGCACCCAATACCTTCTCATCACCGAAGCGCTTGGTTTTGTACCCGGCGAGACCTACAATGTGCGCATTCGTGTGACCTATCAAAACGGCTATACCAATCCGTGGGGACCGGTGCGATGTCTGCTGATATCAGGAGGATCGGGCATGGCCGAACTTCCGGAAAGGTCGTTGGAAGATTATTCATACGAGCCCTATACCGGCATTCCTGAATTGGTCCTTTATCCCAACCCAACGAACGGAGATAAAATCAATTTCTACATCACTAACAAAGACGAGGGCATAGCAGATCTCTACCTCATCGACGCCATTGGTCGCATTGTCGAAACACGTCAGATCAACTTCATCGAACATGAACGATATGACTGGACATTTCAATCTGAACTTTCCGCAGGATTGTATCAGGTTGTGATGGTGAGTGAGGGGAAGGTGAAGGGAGAGGTTTTGGTGGTGGAGTAATAAAATCTACACTGCAAACTAAACCCCCGGCAGATGTCGGGGGTTTTTTATTTTTCTAAGAGATCTGCAATTTCCGCTTTTAAAATGGGTAGGTGCCGAACAACAATACCCCAGATTATTTCATCTGAAACGGTATCATAACCGTGAATGATGCGGTTTCGGGTATCAACGATTTTGCGGGAGTTTGTAATTGTAATGCTTGCATCACGCTTTAGAATTCTGCTTAAAGCCTCACCAATTATTTCAATATTTCTTTCGATTGCTCGTTTGGTTTTAAGATCCTTTTCGAATTTGGAAAACTCTTTAACGCCATCTGGAAAGAAACTTTCAATTTCTTCGATGGCAATCAAGATGTCATAAAGCCACGATTTTAATTCATGCTCCATAAACAAGCTTTCTTTGATTGTTGACAGACTCTTTAAAGAATGGATTTTTGATTGCTTTTTCTTCTATCAAATCAATATTTCGTTTTAGGACATCTTCTAAAGAAAATTTGAAATCGAAATAGTTGTCTGCATAGTCTTCTGCTTGCATGAAGGTGAAGTCTACTATCAGATCGACATCACTGTTTAGATTGAAGGCATCGGTAAGGACAGAACCAAAGGCATACAAACTTTTTACCTTGTGTGTTTTGCAAAGTTCGATGATGGCCGGGGTATGGAGCTCCAGATTACTCATGATTTATGAATCAACCATGCGAATTTACTAAACTTCTGGGACATTTGTACCCACACATGAAAACCGCAGTGAATATGAGATTTCGCTTCTTTTTTAAGGTGGTTCATCAATTCAGGTCGGTTTTCCCATCGCAACCATTCCGCTGGAATCTTAATTCCTTAACTCCTTAATGGTGAAAAAAAGAGGTGCCGAAGGCGCCCCAAGCCTTGTCATCACTCCTCCTCCTGATAATACAACTTATAGAACTTCTTCCCATTCTCATCCACACCGTGTTCTATCAGATTGCGATCGCCGTGGATGTAGATGTGAAAATTTTTATCGAGCTTAAGAACACTCTTGAATTTTTTGCTTTGTTTTTTGACAGCAGAAAGTGATACCGGAATTTCTGCAGGAAGTTCTTCGAGAGTATCATCGGTGTAGTTGGATCGAAAACTCACAAATTGTTTGTGCATCGATGAATCTTCAAATACCGTTTTGCTGAATTCTTCCACATTGAGCAACTCGCTTTCGGTAAGTACCTCCACCGATTTGTTGATGAGGTTGATCTGATCAAACCGCGATACATCCATTTCATTCTGGATAAAATCTTTGCAGATCGAAATCAACTGCGTCGTTTGTGTAAAGCTGTCATTGGTTGGTCTCACAGACAAAAAATCCGACTTCCAATATTCTGCATCGAGGCCATTGTGTTCGTAGGTCATTACCCTGAAACCTTCTTCCCGCCCGGCATTCAGTATAAGGCAGGCCTTGTCGATTTTGTATTGTGCAATGCC
Source organism: Flavobacteriales bacterium (assembly GCA_046153915.1). Classification (GTDB taxonomy): domain Bacteria; phylum Bacteroidota; class Bacteroidia; order Flavobacteriales_D; family Sanyastnellaceae; genus JANNVZ01. Next base: position 393 of record JBJXFC010000030.1, on the reverse strand, counting down.
TTTGTCGAGATCCAGGGAAATCGAACCACGTTGATTTTTGATGCGAAAGAAATTTTGTTTCTTTTCCGATTTGTAAATACCCACAGCCGAGACAACCTGATTGCCCAATTCGATTCCATCAAAATACACGACAAACAATTCTCCATCTTTTACGGCGTGATGGCGCGTGGTGGTGTAGAGGTGTTTGGCAATATTGGCTGAATTCAGGATGAAATTTTCATCGTCGAGAATTTGTTTTGCAGTTACATAGACCTCATTCATCTTTAGGTCGATGTCGTGGTGGAAATGATGAAAGTCTTCCCGATTCTGAAATGGTTTGGTAAAATGCTGTGTGAGCAGTTTGATCGCTTTTTCGTCCAGTTCCATTTCTTCCAGCGAAAGAAATATTCTTCC
>JBJXFC010000190.1:0-9426 GCA_046153915.1 Flavobacteriales bacterium | reverse complement strand
TCTTTCGCCTTGATGATTTGTGTTTTTGGATACTCTTCTTTGGGCAAGAGGTCAGATGCCATTTCGTAAGCATCGATGCTGGCCTGGTATTCCTTCGATCCGTATTTGGAATCTGCATCGGCTATCAAACCTTCGTATTGTGCTTTTTTCTTCAGAGCTTCTGCCGCTGCACCCATTTTTTTGTAGGCGGCATCCATCTGATCTTTTGGGTATTTTTCGGTGGGGAGAATTTCGGTGGCCGACTGATAAGATGCAATACAATCTTCGAATTGACCCGCATTAAATTTGGTATCGCCTGCGGCAATAAAGGCATCGTATTGTTTGCGTTTTTCTTTCTCTGCGCGTTTTGCAATTTCGTCATTGGCTTTGGCGATCTGCTTGCCAGGATAGGCTTCTTCAGGAATAATTGCAGCAGCTTGTTCATAGAATGCAATACTTCCTTCGTAGTCGGTTGCAGTGAATTTGCCATCAGCCTGTTTGATAATGCCATCGTATTTCGCCCGCAGTTCTTTTTCGTTCTTTTTGAAAAGCGCCGTTTGCGATTTTTTGATTTGTTCTTTAGGATATTCTTCCGCAGAGAAAAGTTCCAGGGCCGACTCGTAAGTGGATATCGCCGTTTCGTAGTCGGTGGAGGTATAAAGTTTATCAGCCTTTGCAACCAAATCATCAAATTGTTTGCGTTTGGCTGCAGCTTCGCGATCAGCAATGCCTTTTCGTGCCAATCCGATTTGAGTAGAAGGATAGGTTTCGTCAGGTAAAATGGTCGATGCTTCTTCGTATTTGGTGATCGAGTTTTCGAAATCTTTGGTGTTGAATTTCAAATCAGCTTGTGCAATGATGCCATCATACTGCTTCTTCTTCTCAGCATACATTTTATCCTGAATGGCTTTGTTGGAAGCTGCAATGCGATCTTTCGGATATTGTTCTGCCGGTTTTACATCCAGCGCCTGTTCATACAACGAAATGGCTTCTTCAAACTTTCCAGCTCCGAATTTTTGATCAGCATCGTCTTTTAGCTTCTGGTATTTGAGATTCCTTTCACTTTCAGCCATGGCTGTCGAGAGCAAACCTTCCGCCTCCCTGATTTTATCGATTGGATATTGCTCGGAAGGAAAAAGTTTGGAAGCCTCTTTATACCTCTCAATGGCCGGCTGATAGAACTTCGAAGTAAACTTTTTATCGGCATCCGCGATGATGCGATCGTAATCCGCTTTGAGCTTATCGCCTGCTAATTTGCCTTCGAGAAATGCAAGTTTTTCCTTGGGGTAGGTTTCCTTCGGCTTCATTTTGTTGGCCTCAACAAATTTTGTTTTGGCCTCGGCATAGTTTTCAGAAACAATTAAAGCATCGCCATCTTTGATCAATGCAGCATATTTTTCTTCAGCAGCATTTTTGGAAAGCCACTCTTCGTACTTCGCTTTTGCATCAGCCAGTTTCGCAACAGCCGGCTCTTTTTTCGGAATCACTTTCAAAGCAGAACCGTATTTGTCAACGGCAAGTTTGAAATCTTTTCCGGTCATGGCAGCATCACCTTCCATCACCAATTGATCGAATTCAGCTTTAGCGGCCGCAGGATCTTTACCGGCTGCAACTGCACGCTCGTATTCATCTTTGATTTCTTCTTTTCTTTTTTCTGCCTGCACGGGATCAACAGCAATTTTTTCTTTTCCATCCCATTTGGCGATAGCCACTGGTTCTTTGAGTACATCCGGATTAAACAATTCCGGACCTTTGAAGAGTCCGCCATCAAACATCAATTCGAATGTATTGATTCGTTTTTCTTCAGGAATGTTGTGTGTATCTACACGAATATTCTTGGTTAGAAATCCATTTTGAACAAATTGAATATCGTACGTCTGTCCAATTTCGAGATCGATGCTGTATTTGCCAAGGTTATCCGTTACGGTATTGTCGACAATAGAACCATTCTTAAAAATGCGGATTTTGACTGCCGTCATCCGGGTGTGATCATCTTCATTTTTGATGATACCAAACAACTTCACCTTCACGTCTGCCTGGGCAAAAGTTTCCGTGAATGCAACGAATGCAATCAGAAAGGCGAAATATTTCAACAGGCGAATCGCCATGTGATGGTTTTAAATGCGTTAGGTTAGGTACGTTAAAAAGCAGGCCCGAAGCCATCCGTTGTAAAAATAAAGCGAATTTTGGAGAAAACAGCCAAAAAAAATACCTATTTTATTAAAAACGGTTTGCTGATTAAACCAACTTATAATTTACCCCGAACGGGAATAAACGATGTCTGAGTGGGAAGAAATATCGGGTAAGATGACTTCTCAGTGAGAATGCTTGTGTTCTGCAATTTTCCGGGCAATTTTTTCACCGTCGATTGCGGCGCTCACAATTCCGCCTGCATAGCCAGCTCCTTCGCCGCAAGGAAAGAGATTTTTAATTTGTGGATGATGCATTTCTTCTTTGTCTCGCGGAATACGAACCGGTGACGAGGTGCGCGATTCAGGCGCCACGAGCACTGCGTCGGGATGCAGGTAACCCGGCATTTTTTTTCCGAAGTCACGAAATCCTGCACGCAGATGGCGTGTTATAAAACCGGGCAGAAGTTGATTGAGATCCCACGAAACCAAGCCGGGTTGATACGAACAATCGGGCAGGGTAGTGCTTTGTATTTTTTTCAGGAAGTCAACAAGGCGTTGCGCTGGTGCAGATTGTTTGCTGCCACCTGCTACCCAACAGCGCTCTTCTACGTCTTTTTGGAAATACATACCGGCGAGTGGACCGTATTGCTGAAAATCCTTGAGGTCTTTAAGTTCTACAGGTACAACAATACCCGAATTGGCCCAGGGGTTGTTGCGTTTGCTCGGTGACCAACCGTTTGTAACAACCTCTTGCTGCGAAGTGGCACATGGGGCAATAATACCTCCGGGACACATACAAAAGGAATACACGCCGCGATCTTCGCTTTGTGTTACAAGATTATATGAGGCAGGAGGCAGATATTCCGGACGTGTTTCGCAATGGTATTGCGTTGAATCTACAACATGCTGCGGATGCTCTGCCCGAACTCCAAGAGCAAATGGTTTAAATTCGATAGCGATATTTTTCGCCTGAAGTAATTCGAAAATATCGCGTGCACTATGTCCCGTTGCAAGGATGAATGAATCGGCTTCGAATGTTTCACCGGTAAGGGTTTTAACCGCGCGGATAGAATTATTATCAAGTATAAAATCCGTTATGCGTTGATTGAAATGAATTTCACCTCCTGAATCGAGAATTTGTTTGCGAATTGCAGCGATAATACCCGGAAGTTTATTGGTTCCAATATGCGGATGAGCTTCGATAAGGATATTCTCACTGGCTCCAAACTGAACAAGTGCCTCCAGGATTCTGTTTACATCTCCACGTTTGGTGCTGCGTGTGTATAGTTTTCCATCGCTGTAAGTGCCTGCGCCGCCTTCTCCAAAGCAATAATTGGAATCGGGATTAACGATATGTTCTTTGTGGATGGCTGCGAGATCGCGTCTACGCGCCTGGACGTCTTTCCCCCTTTCGATGATAACAGGTCTTAATCCGAGTTCGATGAGCTGAAGTGCCGCAAACAGACCAGCAGGTCCCGCGCCGATAATTCCAACGCGTTTGCCATTTTTTACCTCGGGATAATTTCTTGGCAGAAATCGATCAGGTACAATTTCACCTGAGTCAAACAACTGCAATGTCAGGTTCAATTTAACCGTGCGCTGTCGTGCATCGATAGAACGCTTTAAAATGCGGTAAGACGAAGGATTAACCCCAGATTTTTCGAGTACAGCTTCGCGAATAACGTTGTCGTCATCGCCTGAGGCCGCGGGGATTATGATATTAACTTCTGCTGACATACTTCTAAAAAAAGAGCAGGAAAAAATTTCCTGCTCTCCAATTGATACGCAATGTATCTCTTATTTGTAATATTCTGATTTTGCTTTGCCGTTGCTAAACCACTCTGGCAAACCCCAGAACGCAGCACGTTGCTCTTTACCAGTCTTGTCGAAATTGGTAGAGTTGAGCTCTTTGTTTTTCTTAGAGATCGAAAGAAGAACAGACACGTATTTTGTAAAGTCTGCTTTCGTTTTCTCAGGATAGTGAGCTGCAAATTTGTTTGACAATTCAGGGCTGCTAACAAAGCGACCTGCATTAGCAATAAAATCGCGAATTGCAGAATTCAATTTAATTCCGCGTTTTGGACGTTTGCCTGGCTTTGCACCTTTTTTACCTGGGCGACCAACGGGCTTCGGAGCTTTTGCAACCGCAGCAACTTTCGCTTTTGGTTTTGGTCCGCGTTTTTTACCTGCAGGGCGACCTGGTCCACGTTTTACAACTCCGCTGTCGATAAGACCAGAGAGCGATGATAATTTAATTCCGGATGATTTGCCACCGCTGATTTCGTTGATGACTTTAAGGGCTTCACCCAGTCCCTTGTACTGTTTCTCAAGCTTCGCCATTTCCTGGCGGATGAGAATTGAAATATTATTTGACATGTTCGTAGAATTTAATAACGCGCAATTTATACTCATTCTCTTATTAATCACTACACTTATGACATAAATTTTGTTTTAGATCAATCAGATTTTCGAACAGTAGAATTCTGAAAAGATCAAAATGAATTCAAACGATAAAAAAAATCCGCATTCAAAGTTGATACGAAAACCTTGCATTATTTATGAAATCCAATATGCTATGCAAGCATATAAACAAGGCGTGAAGTCGAATTAAGAATTTTTTTTCCTTTGTTGAAACCGTATCTTTTTATGCCAATTGGCAAGGCGGGCGCTGTGCTAATAGGTCAGCCTATTTCGAGAATTACTCGTTATGACGAATCAGCAAATGCTTTGCACATGCAGTCGGAAAAATCGGCTGATCAACTTCTGACGTGAATAAGGACCTCAACATGAAACTACTGAATCATGGCCTTTTGCCTGATACAAATGGCAAGAGGACTCAGCCTAATATGAATGCATCGAATGGGAAAATTACAGCGGTCTTATTACTGAAACATTTCTTTCATGCGCTGAAAGAAATTTTTGTCTTTGCTTGTGGGATGCGGCTGAAAATTGGGTGCATTGCGAAGCTTTTCAAGAATCTTTTTTTCGTCATCGGTGAGTCGTTGTGGTGTCCAAACATTGATGTTGACCAGAATGTCACCCTGACCATATCCATTCACCTCAGGCAATCCTTTTCCTTTTAATCTGAGAATTTTTCCGCTTTGAGTGCCGGCATCAATTTTAATCTGTGCCTTTCCTTTCACCAACGGAATTTCTGTCGTGGCACCCATCGCTGCATCAATAAAAGTAATGTAGAGATCGTAATAGAGATTGTTGCCATCTCGTTTCAGTGTTGGGTGTTCTTCTTCTTCGATCTGAACCAGCAGATCGCCGGGCACTCCACCATATGGACCCGCATTTCCTTTGCCTGCAACATTTAATGTCATGCCCTCACCAACACCAGCCGGAATTTTGATTTCCATGACTTCTTCACGACGACGCTGACCGTTTTCGTCGGTATCCTTAGGTTTGTTTTTAATGCTTTTCCCGGCACCATTGCAGGTGGGGCATGTGCTGGTTGTGGCCATTTGACCAAGCATCGTTTGTGTAACACGTCTCACCTGGCCACTGCCTTTGCACATCTGGCAAGTATCGTAGGTGATGTCTTCGGCATTAACAAGTTTGAAGACCTTAATTTTTTTGGTCACGCCATTGGCAACTTCTTCCAGATTAAGTTTGACTTTGATGCGCAGGTTGGAGCCTTTAATACGTCGTGATCCGCCTCCTCCAAAACCTCCACCACCGAAAGCACTTCCGAATATATCTCCAAAATTGCTGAAGATATCGTCCATGTTCATGCTGCCACCACCACCATAACCACCATTGGCACCCATACCGGAATGTCCAAACTGATCATACCGTTGGCGTTTTTCAGCATTGTTCAATACATCGTAAGCCTCAGCAGCTTCTTTGAATTTTTCTTCCGCCGCCTTATCACCTGGATTTTTATCAGGGTGATGTTTCAGTGCAAGCTGACGGTAAGCTTTTTTGATTTCAGCTTCTGAGGCGCCTTTGGAAACACCCAGGATATCGTAATAATCTCTTTTTGCCACGTTTTATAAGTGTGTTGAATCAAGTGTAATGGAAAAACAATTACTGGCCTATGACCACTTTTGAAAAACGAATTACTTTGTCGTTTAGGGTATAGCCTTTTTCAACTTCATCCACTACTTTGCCTTTCATATCAGGCGTTGGTGAAGGAATTTGTGTAATGGCTTCGTGAAAATCGGTGTCAAACGGAAGCCCACTTGCCTCTATTGGTTTAAGTCCTTTGGTTTCCAGTTTTCGATACAGTTTTTGATGAATCAAGACGAAGCCCTCTTTCACAACCTGGATGTCATCTACAGTTTCGTTGGCTTTCACAGCACGGTCGAAATCATCGAGGATTCCAAGCAATTCTTTGATCGTATCGGAAGAGGCTGTTTGCAGAAGTTCTACTCGTTCTTTTTGACTTCTTTTTCTAAAGTTGTCAAATTCAGCGTATAGTCTCAGGTATTTATCGCGCCATTCTGAAGCAGATTCTTTCCATTTTTCCTCTTCGGATTTTTCATCAGCAGGGTTTTCTTTTATCTCTGGCTCGCCCAAATCGGGATTATGCCCATCAGCCAGATTTTCGTGGGGTTGTGCCGCGGCAGTTTCTTCTGTCGCCGCTGGTTCGGGTTGATTCATTGTTACTTTGGTTTCGTCTGCGTTCATCGGTCTGAAAATTTTGCGTACGCGGGATGTCAAGTTTTTTGCCATGGTAGGTATAAGGGCCAATCTGTCAGGTTAATGGACAAAAAAAGCCCCCTGATTGTCAGGGGGCGCAAATGTATCGTTTTGTGATGTCAGTATTACAGGCTCTTCACATATTGATCCAGGGTGGTGTGGAGTTGCAAACCGCGCAGGTCCTTGGCCACAATAATCCCGTTTTCATCAATCAGAATTGATTTCGGAATACTTGTAACACCATAAAGTGCGGCAGCAGCATTGTTCCAATGTTTCAAATCACTTACATGGTATTTCCATACCAGTCCGTCTGCATCGATTGCTTTTTTCCAGTTTTCTGCATTCATGTCCAATGACACAGAGAAAACCTCAAATCCTTTGGCGGTCTTGAATTTTGCTTTGGCATATTTTTCATAAGCACCCACCACATTTGGATTTTCTTTTCTGCATGGTCCGCACCAGGATGCCCAAAAATCGATGAGCACCATTTTGCCGCGCAGGCTTGAGAGTTTGAGTTCTTTTCCATCCACATTGGCCATCGCTATTTCTGGAGCCTGATCACCCACATTGGTGCCAGTTGCCACCACACGTTCCGCCATTTTCATAGCTACAACAGGTTTTTCATTGATTGTGAAGCTGTAAACTGCCAGCGAGGCAACTGCAACTGCCATAACTGCAAAGGATTTTTTCATGAGTTTCATTGTTTCTTTAATAAGGTCTAAATATACTTGATTGGATTTTCATGTTGTATTCAAAGATGAGGCCAAAGTGGAATTCTAACGAAAGTCGGTTCGGGAAGTTTTTAACTCTGAATATTGAATTTTAATGCTGCGAGATGAAATGGCTGGTATAGGTAATCATGGTTTCAGCGCAAAAACGCACCTGGTAAAGCCCATTCGGAAGATTTCGCAAATCCAGTTGTGGGTTGAGTTCGCCTTTAATGTTGCTCGAAAAAACCAATTGCCCTGATGTGTTAAAAACCTGAAGTATCCCGGTGGAGGCCACAGGCAAATGCAAGGTAGCAAAATCACCTGCTGGATTTGGATAGATCAAAACAGGTTTAAAATCAGGGGCAAGTTCAACGCCTGCGGCAATCTCACGGTAGGAGCAATCCAGATCAATAGCACAAACGAAATGCGAGAGAAAATTGCTGATTATAGAAAGGGTGGTATCGTAGTATGCCGTGGATTCGTCGCTGGGAACGTGACCCTGACCTTCGTAGATTTCAAAACAGTGTTCAACACCCAGCTCACTTAATTTCTGGTCGATGCTGTTACTTCCATCTACTTCTGAAACCTCGAGGAAACCTCCGATGATAAGCATGTCGCTATCAAAAGGAACAACAGTGTCGCCTGTGCCATGTGCAAGACAGGCAGGTTTGTCACCGGCTTCGATCCAGGTGGTATCACCAATGGCTCCGGCAATACTAATTACACCCAGAAAATCGGACGAATAACCAGGATTTCCGCTTTCCCCTTCTGCACCTCCGGCCAATCCATTGCCGCTTTGATCTACAATTGGAGCAATCTCGTCATCCTGCATATAAGCGGCATGCAATGTTGCAAAGCCACCGGCGCTAACTCCGGCAATAAATATCTGATCGGTATTCACGCGATACGAATTGCCATTTTCTGCCACATCTTTCCGGAAAAAACGAATGGCTGCTTTAACATCCTGCACAGAGCGCAAAACGGCTTCGGCCATTGGTTGCGCCAGTTCAAGCTGAGCGGTTACACCAAGTCTGTAGTTGATGCTGGCTGTTACATAGCCCATTTTGGCGAGGTCCTGACAGGCAGGAACTACTTCGGTACCACTTTTATCACCCGTTACAAAAAATCCGCCATGAAGAAAAATCACCAATGGACGCAGTTCTTCGAGATCGCCGGAGGGCATGTAGACGTCCATTTTGAGATCTGCTGCAGCGCCATTGTAGCTTAAGTTATTGCCATATGTAACGTCATTTACAATATCCAATTCGGTGAAAATAATGTCGCGGTAGCGGCCGCTTTCGCATTGGGATTTTGAAGCGAACGAAGTGCAGATGAGGCTAGCTGCAATGGCAATATGTAGTAGTTTAATCATAAAGGTTATGCTTTTTCGATACAACAAAAGAAGTATAAACTGGCTAAGTTTCAATGTATTTCTGTGGAATTATCAAACAATTGAATTATCAGTGTGGTTTTAAGTATTAGTCAATAAATTCGCAGTCTATGAGTATTTCGAAACAAGCCATACTGGATGCACTGAGCACGGTGATTGAACCTGATCTGAAGAAAGACATTATTGCGTTGGGATTGGTTAAAATCTTAGATGTAAAGGATCAGACCATTTCACTCGAAGTGAAGGTGAGCAATCCTGCGATGCACAGCAAAATGCGCATGAAAGAAGCGGTGGAGTTTGCCATACACCGCACATTGGGAAAGGAGTGGAAGGTGGAAAGCGATATCCAACCCATCAGCGGCGATGAGCGCACGGGTGAGTTGAGAAAGGTATTACCGGGCGTAAAAAATATTATTGCAGTGGCCTCCGGAAAAGGAGGAGTGGGTAAGAGCACCATCAGTTGCAATCTCGCTGCAGGATTGGCGCGCAGAGGATACCAGGTTGGATTATTGGATGCGGATATTTACGGTCCATCGGCACCGGTGATGTTTGATCTGGTGCACGAAAA
>JBJXFC010000019.1:0-13074 GCA_046153915.1 Flavobacteriales bacterium | reverse complement strand
CATAGCTAATACCATTTTCAATATTTCCATGAAGAATTGGATAATTCTTGTCATAATCAAATCGCTCAACATCAAGCATGCCCCTATCACTCATGCTCATAATGACTGGAATACCAGATTTTTTGGCAAATTCTCTTGCTAAAATTTTTATTTCGATACCATCACTTTCTTCTATTAAAAGATCAAGCATTCCTCCTTCTGAGAAGAAGTCCGAAATATTCTTTTCATTCACTCCTGAAGAGAATATCTTGACTTTAAAGAAAGGATCGAGTTCATAAATTTCTTGTGCAACAAGATGAGTTTTCAGGTTACCGATTTTTGACGTACCGGTCCTTATTCTATTCATATTGCTCAATTCAAGATTATCGAAATCTGCAATTCTGATTTCTCCTCCTATCCGCTCCATCGCCATCGCCATCGCTACAGATTGCCCTACACTTAATCCAATAACCCCAATTTTCTTTGTCCTCAAGAGCCTCTGTTCCTCAAAAGTTATTTTATAGGCATTTCGGATGGTGCGCACCCGAATAAATTCCTCTTCATCTAGTAAATGGACTATTTCGCGTTTCCATGGATAATAGACCCATACCCCATAGAAATCAGACGTTTTGCCATTCAATTTGAAAGCAATTTGTTCACTATACTCTTCTTCTGTAAGGGTTTTTTGTGGATTTTCTAGTTTTACCAAATCTTTCAATTGCAGCAAAATCTGGTCGCGAACAACAATATTCGGATTATTGGACAACAATTTTTCAAGCGCAGCAGCGTCCGTCTCTTCAGACAGGCGAAAGAAGACGGGTTGCCACGATTCGTCTTCCGGAGCGCTTTGTTGTATAAGGAGTTGTGTCAGGTTAGGACTCATTTTCAACACCAAAGCTTATTTTGTGAGTGCGCAAGGTAAGGAAATTGAAACCATAGAAATCCAAGCACTAGACCATTTTCCGACTTTTTATTAAGGGGTTAGAGTCCATAACTCCTTATGGGTCAAATCCAAAAACACAATTTGTAACTTGTTGTATACTAGAGCCTAAGGTTGGATTCAAAATTGATTTTGTTTGACGCACAATTTTTAGGATGTTTGTATTTCACTGTAACCAGTGAAAGAAGTTTGATCTACCATTTAAATCTCCCGCTATGGAAAAAAAGATCGTTCCTAAGCTGCCAGCTGGAACATTTCAGGCAATGACAGTAGCTGATTGTTTTGCTAAAACCATCGAACCAAAAATTGCAGAGGCGATCAATATTTGGGAAATCCGCCTTGAAAAATGGGTTATAGCCAGTGATCAGGAAGCGGTGGCTTAAGCCAAAACCCTGGGTTTATTGCCCGTGCCGAAGAAGGTATTGGAGCTTATTTATCAAAATATTGATGCGAATTAAAGTTCAACAGATCTGCAGTCAAACTTTTATTTTATCGACATGAAATATTACAATTATGAACTCAAACTTATTTTCCAAGAACAAATTTCACTTACTGGGCATAACGTGAATTTAATTTTGGAGAACATGTATTTCAGATTATCTCAGTATTTAATCCGTGCCAGTCGAATTGATGACCCAATAAATACTCAATATAACCTTAATTATTAAATGCCAAATTCGGATTGTAGCGTATAGCCAATTTCCTAAATAAAAAATAATCTCTCATGAACAAAGAAACAACAAAGAAAAACGGGATGGCCACTAATAGTGATGAACGAATGAAGTTCTGTTTCCCAGATTGGAATGATATCTTAAGGAAAACGAACCGTTCATTTCAAGAAAATAGTGAATTCCAAAATCCGGAACTCTTCAAACGGATTGAATATTACATATCTTCTATGGACGAACTGCGCCAAGAGTATATCAATAATCCTGTTGCTATTATTGTAAACTTCGCTTATCGTTTATTTGACATTACTAAAGACAATTTCGAACGTGGACTACCAAATAATCAGGTTATTGAAGTAATGGAGAATTTACAAGTTGGTTCAAATGAATTTTATGCGGTCTTTGATGTGAAAAAGAATGATTACACCATTGTAGACAAACGGATCGAAGAAGTTCTTGGATTTAGACCTGAAGATTTTAGCTTGCCTTCAATGCTCGGATTTAAACCAAATGGGTTGACCATTCATCCAGCTGACGCCTGTCACATGTCTAGAAGTGCGTTGATAGCATACATGGTAATTTGTATTCCTGGCTTTAAATGGAAAGCGATGAAAGACTTTTATAGGGCAAGAGTCAGAGCAAATGTAAGCAACAGTCAATTAAAGGTCGTTCGTGAAGCAGAGTGGCTGACACTTGAGAAGAAAGCTTATATGAGCCATTATGAAACGGATGAGAAGAATTTTATTCCAATGTATCATTTGAAAAGATGGTCAGTTTTTGATGAATCGGAATATTCAGGAACCTGTCCTTACTTCGGCGGTGATCCGTATCAATCTACGTACAGAAATGTATATTGGTACTTACTTCATGCAAATTTGTTAGATATTCCCATTAAGTTTATCTTAATGCTCCATTCTCGCCAAACCAAAGATCGCTACAAGGCTATTGCATTAGATTTGAATGAAAACATGTCGAAATTCAATCAATTGAAGATTCAATTCGACGAAGGCCAGGTAGCAGATTGTTTTGCGAAAACAATCCGGCCGAAGATTGCTGAGGCCATCAATATCTGGGAAAACCGTCAGGAAAAGTTGGTGATTTTAAGTGACCAGGAATCGGTGGCTTATGCCAAAACTCTGGGTTTATTACCCGTGCCGAAGAAGGTATTGGAACTTATTTATCAAAATATTGATGCGAACTAAACAGTAGCTGCAATGAATTCAGGTCTAGAATCGAAAAAGCGTAAATCACGCGAAGAAAAGACAAAATTGGATTTTCCTGAATGGGATATTCTTATCCGTAAGACGAATATGCTATTTCAGGAAAATAAGGATTATCGCAATCCAGAAATTGACAAAAGGATGGATTACTATCTAAGTTCAATGGATGATTTCAGAATAGAATATCTTACCAATCCCCTGAATGTGCTTTTTAATTTTGCGTACGGATTGTTGAAAATTACAAAGGAGAATTTTATCAGTGGAATTCCAAGTGAGGAGGCTATCAGTACGTTGAAGTCTATGCCAATTGGAGCGAACGAATTTTACACGCTTTTCGAGGTTAAAGTTAATGAGTATACCATAGTCGATCCCAGAATAGGTGATGTGCTAGGGGTTGAGCCGGAGGACTTTAATTTTATGGGGATTCTTGGTGTCAAACCGAATGCATTGCAAATTCATCCTGCCGATTTGTGCCATCTTTCAAGATCTGCACTTATTGCTTATATGGTAATCTGCACACCAGGATTTAAATGGAAAGCAATGCACGACTATTACAGGGCAAGGGCAAGAGTGAATGTCTCTCGAAGTAAAATTAAAGAGGTGGAAGAGACCAGATGGCTAACTTTAGAAAAGGAAGTTTATATGGGGCATCAGGAAACTAAGGAGCAAAATTTCATTCCTGTTTATCATTTCAAACGTTGGAAGGTCTATCCTGAGTCTGAATATGCCGGCACAAGGCCGTATTTTGGTGGAGATCCTTATCAATCAAAATTTCGCAATGCGTATTGGTATTTACTCCATGCCTACATGCTGGATATTCCTGTCAAATTTATCTTGCTGTTACATGAGCGCCAGACAAAAGATCGACACAAAGCAATTGCACTTGCCATAAGTTCTGAAGTTCGAAAATACCATCCATTTATTACAGAATTAGATGAAGGGCAGGTTGCCGATTGTTTTGCAAAGACAATAAGGCAAAAAATTGGGGAGGCCATGTCAAAATGGGAAAACAGATCAACTCCCATGGTTATTTCAAGCGACATCGAAGCAACCACCTGCGCTCAGACACTCGGGTTGCTGCCGATTCCACATGTTGTATTGGATTTGATTTACAAGCATACTGTAGAAGTATAAAATTTCTCCAACAATTATTCCCAAACAAAAGACAGAACTAACAAAATCTGTAAGCATGATTTGAGTTGTTTATCCTGATTGGTCAGAATTGCTAAACAAATGAACCAGGCAATTTTCTGAGATTAGAGTTTATTTCTCCTCGCATACTTTGGAGAGAATAAAATACTATCAAGAGAAGATGACCAAATGCAAGAAGGCTTTTCGCGAAAATCATGTTGATATTATGGTCGATTTTGCCTATTGATCGCACATCGCGCTTCGCGTTCAAAACTCCACCAACTCCAGCAAACTCGCTCCAAAGAACAATGCAATCAACAATACCGCAAAAAATCCATAGAGGAATTGATTGGTTTTGCTTACTACAATGCGGCCCGAATTTTCGAGTGGCGTAAACATCGCAATGATGAGTTTGAGGTAGTAGTATACGGAGACCACACTGGTTAGAATCATAAGAATGACGAGCCATACGGAATGGTGCGCCAACACGCCGCTAATGACATAATACTTTGCCAAAAATCCACACAGCGGCGGTATACCGGCCATGCTGAGCAATGCCAGCGTCATGGCGCCTGCCATCATCGGATTGCGTTTTACAAGTCCTTTGAAGGCGTTTTCACTTTCATCCCCATCCTGGAAACTGCTTACATGATGCAATGCGCCAAAGGCCGTTAGGCTGGCGATGCTGTAGGTAAGCACATAATAAAGTAGGTATTTGCCGGGAATCTGGTTGGCCAGCATCACAATGCCCATCATAAATCCGGCATGCGAAATGCTGGAGTAGGCAAGCAATCGTTTGCTATTGGTTTGCCGTGCTGCAATGAGGTTGGCAACCACAAGTGTCAACGCAATCATGCCGGCTATGATGTTGGTATAATCTCCATCCGTGGCCGCAAACGATACGCTGAACAATTTGTACAATGCCGCAAAAGCCGCCGTTTTTACAATGGTGGCCATAAAGGCTGTTACCGCCGTAGGTGCGCCCTGGTAAACATCGGGAGCCCACAGGTGAAATGGAGCAACACTTACTTTAAACGCAAATCCTGCCAGTATCATCACAATGCCAATTTTGAGCAAGGTGCTTGTGCTGTGAATTTCAGCTACTCGAGCAGCAATGGTTTCTACATCAAACGAACCTGTGGCGCCATATACCAATGCAATTCCAAAAAGGATGATGGCTGATGCCAATGAGCCGAGGAAGAAGTATTTAAAACCTGCCTCGTTGCTCAGGATATTTCTTTTCTCACTTGCTGCCAAAACATACAACGGAATACTCAGAATTTCGAGTCCGAGGAAGAGGGTCATCATATTCGAAAAACTCACCAGCACAACAGCACCACAAATGCTGAATACAGCGAGGGCATACAAATCGGTGCGACGGGTTTGATCGCCGCTGAAATAGTCTGCAGTGAGCGTAAACCAGAAAATACTGATAAGCGAAATGGCCATGGTAAATGCCAGAGCAAGATGGTCAAACTGCAACATGCCGCCATACTGCTGAAAAGGAATTTCGTTGCGGCCCCAGTCGAGGACAGAACAAACTATCATGCCGGTAAGACCAAGCAATATGAGTGGCATAATGAGTTTGCGCAGTTTCAGAATATCAGCAACCAATACGCCAATACCCAAAAGAGATATGATCAGAATTTCTTTCATCAGTGAATACCAAGAAGTAAGTTATCTACAGAAGGACCAGAGAGTTCGAGAAGCGGCGAAGGATAAATACCCAACGCGATGATGAGGACGATGATAATCGCCAACACTGTTTTTTCGTGCGTGGTAAGAGCTGCAAATCCAGATGTGGCGCTGTTGGCCCCACCCAGCATCATGCTTTGGAATGAGCGCAGCATATACACGGCACCAAGCACAACCGTGAGACCAGCAATAACGGTGAGTATCGGACTGTATTGATACAAGCCAACAAGCAACAAAAATTCACCTACAAATCCGCTGGTAGTTGGCAATGCGACAGACGCCATTACGATGGCAAAAAACAGAAATGCAAACAACGGATTGACAGCGCGAATACCGCCCATCTTCGAAATATCGTCGTGACCCATCCGGCTTTCGATGATGTCATAAACAAAGAACAATCCCACAGTAACAATACCGTGCGAAATCATTTCTACAATACCACCCTGAATTCCCTGTGCGTTTCCGCTTAGAATACCAGCAGCAAGAAGTCCAACGTGCGCCATCGAACTATAGGCAAGCAGCAATTTAAATTTCTTCTGCACAATGGCAAGACAGGAGGCATATACCACACTGATTGCACACAGTCCCAATGCCCACGATCCGTATTCCGAAACACCTTCGGGTAACATGGGCAATACAAGGCGAATCAATCCATACGTGGCCATCTTGAGCATAATGCCTCCGAGCAACATGGTGCCGGCAACAGGAGCGGCATTGTAAGTGGAAGGCTGCCAGGTGTGGAAAGGAAATACCGGAATCTTCACAGCAAAAGCAACGAAGAACGCTGCAAACAACCAACCTTGTTCGGTGGCCGACATCGCATTGGCTGCTTCATACATGGCAGTAAGTGCAAATGAACCCGATACGCTGTGGATGTAAAGCAATGCCACGAGCATAAACAAACTACCAAAAATGGTGTAGATGAAAAACTTCATGGTGATTCTGTAGCGATCATCTCCATGACCCCAGATCATACACATAAAGTAAATAGGAATCAATGCAAATTCGTAGAAGATGTAAAACAGAAGCGCATCGGTGGTGGTAAATGCACCAATCATACTGCCTATCATCAACATCATCAATCCATAAAATACATGTGCATTCTTATAGACCTTTTTATAAGAAGCATACACAATAAGAGGAAGTGTAATGGAAGTAAGCAACATCATCGCAAGGCTTATTCCATCGAGTGAGAATGCGTATGAAATGCCAAGCGGACCAATCCAATCCTGTTGGAAGGTGAGCAATCCTGTGGTATCTCCCTGATGCGAAATATAGATGGCAACAAGTGTTCCGGCCAGTGTTGCAAGCCCACCGAGCAGTGCAATTTGTTTAGCCATTTTTTGACCGGCCAGAAAAATGATTCCGGCGGCCAGGAAGGGTATGGCAAGTAAAAGTATCGTTAGCATAATGCGTGTTTCTTAGCGGTTGATTGTGTTGAAGATTAGATTAAAAGCAACAAAGCAATCAGTCCCAATATGGTAATGAGGATATACAATCCGAGTTTTCCATTCTGCACAAGGCGAAGTTTTTCTCCTGCATTGCGCGACAATGAGCCACTTCCTTCTGCCAATCCGTCAACAATTTTGGGCTCGAAAAATTTACCGAAGAATGAACTCAGTCCATCCACTGGCTTGCGAATGATGGCATCATACAATTCATCCATCCAGTATTTTCCTGCAAGCAATTTGTGAAGCCCACCTTTGATGTCTTTGTCTTCCAATGCAAGTTCGCCATTCAATCTGTATTTCTTCCATGCATAAAGAATAGAGATCACGGCAACTGCTGTAGCAATGAGCATCAATGTTATTTCCAGTCCCATGCTCATTGTCGACATTGGCATTACCACTGTACCATCAAGGTAATGATCGAGCCAATGCCAGTGCATGTGAAAAGCTTCTTCGCCCACTTTGTGCGGCAGACCAATAAATCCGCCAACAACAGACAATACAGCAAGAATTACCAAAGGAACCGTCATTGTTTTTGGAGATTCATGCAGGTGATGTTCCTGATCATGTGTACCGCGAAATTTGCCTGTGAAGGTGAGAAAATACAAACGGAACATGTAGAACGCTGTCAGAGCACTAATGCCACTCACCAGTACAAACATGAGTTTGTTGTTTTCAAATGCTGTGGCGATAATCTGGTCTTTCGAGAAAAATCCAGCGAATGGAAAAATTCCGCTGATGGCAATGGTACCAATCAGGAAGGTCAAGTGAGTGATCTTCATGTGGCTCTTGAGTCCGCCCATTCTGCGGATATCCTGTTCGCCGCCCATGCCGTGGATTACAGATCCACTGCCAAGGAACAACAACGCTTTGAAGAAAGCATGTGTAATTACGTGGAATACCGCAGTGCTATATGCTCCCATGCCGAGCGCAACAAACATGAGTCCGAGTTGCGAAACAGTGGAGTAGGCGAGAACTTTTTTAATGTCGTTTTGTGTGAGTGCAATTGTTGCTCCGAGAATCGAAGTAAGCGCTCCTGCCCACATCACCACCATGCTGGCCGTTTCGCTCGCTGCAAACAATTCGCTGGAGCGCGCCACCATGTAAATACCCGCAGTTACCATCGTTGCGGCATGGATGAGTGCGGACACAGGTGTAGGACCCGCCATCGCATCGGGCAACCAGATGTGCAATGGTATCTGTGCACTTTTTCCCATCGCTCCTATAAATAACAAAATGCCTGCAGCCGTTGCGACACCACTAGGCATTCCGGAAGCTTCGTTGCTGGAGATGAACAATGAATCGTAACTGAGAGATCCTGTGTAGGCAAAAATCAAACACATTCCGAGGATCAATCCGAGGTCACCAATGCGGTTTACGATGAATGCTTTTTTCGCCGCATCGTTGTTCTTCATGTCTTTGTACCAGAATCCAATCAGCATAAACGAACACAATCCAACGCCTTCCCATCCTACAAAGAGTGTTACATAACTATCCCCCAAAACGAGGATAAGCATAAAGAAAACGAAGAGGTTGAGGTAAGCGAAGAATCGGCTGAAACCCTCGTCTTCGTGCATATAGCCGATGCTGTATACATGGATGAGAAAACCGACTCCGGTAATAAACATCAGATAGATCGATGAAAGTGGATCTACAAGAAACGCTACATCAATCTGAAAACTGCCGGCATGTATCCAGTCAAACAATTTCACAACGGTAGGATGCGCATGATGCATCTGTGTGCTGAAAACCAAACACGAAGTAATGAACGAAAGCAGAATGGCTCCGCTACCGAGAATGCCGATGAAGTTTTTGGAGAACGACTTGCCAAAAAACGTGATATACAAAAATCCCGCAAGCGGAAAAAGAGGAATAAGTGTTGCTAATCTTTCCATGTGGGTGCAATCAGAATTTTAATTTATCAAGTACATCCGTATCCGTGGTGTGCATGTTGCGGTAGAGCATCATCAGAATGGCTAGACCAACTGCCACTTCGGCTGCTGCAACTACCATGATGAAGAATACAAAAACCTGCGCATCGGTTTGTCCCCAAAGTTTGGAGAAAGCAACGAGTGTAATATTCACGGCATTCAGCATCAGCTCCACACTCATAAACATGATGATGGCATTTTTTCGGTACAAAATTCCGAATGCACCGAGGCCAAACAGGATGGCTGATAACCAGAGGTAGTGGTTGATGGTGATTCCGCTTCCGGGTAAGATTTCCATGTTGTTTCTTTTAATAGGTTAACCGTTGAGCGCTTCTTTTTTACTGAGATACACAGAACCGACCATGGCTCCAAGGAAAAGCACACTGGCCAATTCGAAAGGAACCAGGCATTCTCTGAAGAGGGCAATTCCGAGGTTTTTGGTGAGACCAACAGTAGCGGTATTGCCTGGCATTTCCATCGCGTTGAGCTCGTCTGTTCTGCGCATGGCAGATACAACCACAAACATCAGTAGGCACGATGCGACAACACTCAGCGCTTTCGTTCCCAGTTTTTTGCGTTCATCTTCGAGTTTGTTGAGGTTGAGCATCATGATCACATAGAGAAACAAAACCATGATGGCACCTGCGTAAACGATGATGTGAACGGCGGCAAGGAATTGGGCGTTCATCAAAAAATAATGTCCGGCGATGGAGAAGAATGTAACGATGAGGTAGAGCACACTATAAACCGGATTCTTGGTAAGAACCACGGCGATGGCACTAAAGATCGCTACAAAACTCAGAAACCAGAAGGCGTATTCGGTTAGCATACTTGTATAATTCTTCAATTGGATCAGATCATTCAACGAGAATTTTCCAATCCAACCAATTTAGTGATGAGGTTTATTTACTGGTCGTTTGTCTTTGTATGTCAGGTTGTGGTAGTGCTTTTTATCGTGTTTGAACGCAAGCACATTTTTAGTCTGACGCACAGAAACATCAATCGGATTTCCAACTTCTTCCACCAGTTTATCTTTTCCAAACACTTCTTCACCACGAGTAAAAGAAGAAGGAACAATGCGGTCGGTGAGGAAGATGGCTTCTTTCGGACAAGCTTCTTCGCATAGTCCGCAGAAGATGCAACGCAGCATATTGATTTCATAAATGCTGGCGTACTTCTCTTCGCGGTATAGATTTTCTTCTCCTTTTTTTCGCTCAGCACTTTCCATGGTGATGGCTTCAGCAGGGCAGGCAACGGCACACAATCCGCAGGCCGTGCATCTTTCAGCACCTGCTTCATCACGTTTTAGAACGTGCTGTCCGCGGTATACTGGTGCAAATTCTCTTTTCTCTTCTGGATATTTTATCGTTGGAGTTTTTTTGAACATGTGAGAGAATGTGATGGCCATTCCTTTGAGGATCGCAGGGAAATAGAGTTTCTCTGCAAGAGTCATCTCGCGCACTGTTACTACTTTACTTCTATTGGTTAATGCCATGTGTCAGTAGTCTAAAATCAATTAAGTTTACCTGCAAAGTACATTACAAGTCCGGTAATAAAAATATTGGCAATAGCCAGGGGCAACAACACTTTCCATCCCAGGTTCATCAGTTGGTCGGAGCGGAAACGAGGCAATGTCCAACGCACCCACATAAAGATAAAGATGAATATGATGATCTTTCCAAAGAGGAATACGGTTTGGAGAATAGCGAGTGTATTGCCTTCCAGTCCGAGTTCGTGTTGGAATGGGAAATTGTATCCGCCGAAATACAGTGTTGCCATTACAGCAGATGAAATAAACATATTGATGTATTCGGCAAAGAGGAAGAAGCCGAGTTTCATTGATGAATATTCTGTGTGATAACCTCCCACAAGTTCGCTTTCACATTCCGGTAAGTCAAAAGGTGCGCGGTTGGTTTCTGCAAATGCACAAATGATGAAGATTATAAATCCGAGAGGTTGGTATACGATATTGGCATAACCCGCATCTTGTTGAGCAGAAATTTCGCCGAGCTGCAAGGTACCAGTTACCATCACCAATGCAATCAGCGCCATGCCCATCGCCACTTCATACGAAATCATCTGAGACGAAGCACGCAATGCACCGAGGAGAGAGTACTTGTTGTTAGAAGCCCATCCACCAATCATGATTCCATAAACACCAATTGATACTACTCCCAGAAGATAAAGAAGTCCAATGTTGATATCGGTGATCTGGAGCGGGTAGGTGGTTCCATTCACTGTGATTCCGGTTCCCCACGGAATAACTGCTCCTGTTAGGCAAGCTGTCAACATGAAGAAACAAGGTCCCAGCACAAACAACCAGCGATTGGAGTGTGTAGGCATCATTTCTTCCTTCATAAACATCTTGGCACCATCGGCGAGTGGCTGCAACAATCCAAACGGACCGGCGCGATCCGGACCAACGCGGTCTTGCAATATGGCGGCCACTTTGCGTTCACCCCATGTCATATAAGCTGCAATGCCAAGCGAGATGGCGAATACAACCACACACAGAATGATTTTATAGATGAGCATAAACTCCATAATACGATCTGGTTCTATTGAAAATCAACAAGATGAGAGCAAAACTGCCATTTCCCTGCGATTTTCCGGTTTAAATAGGTCTTAAAATGCGGACGAATGTAAAATCGCAGGGCCTTTTAATGGCAATGGAATCGGGTTTTTATTCAAAATCTTTTAATCCATGTTTCCAGACTTATGCTTGATGTATCTTATTGGTCAACAGTGAGTTGTTTATTGTTCATTGGGTAAGGGCGCCACTAGTCCTGATTTATCAACGGCTGGAAATGGACTACTTCGCTGTTTTTACTGTGAAAAGCATGTGCAATGGGACAGCGCTGTTCTCGCGGTTTTGGGTTGTTTTGGCCGAAAAGGGCCTTGTTTCAAAAATATACCAAAGGGTGTAATACCATGCGGTATAATACCATTAGGTATAAAATTTAGAAATTGGATTGTGCGCGAGATCAATGGTGCGCTCAAAGAACTCGTTCAGGCAAATTCTCCCTTGTATCAATGGGCGGCGGAGATAATGCGTTATACCCAACTGAGTTTACTGATGGCGGTTGTAAAGGGCGCAAAGAAATTTACGAGCACATCGGTGATGCAGGAATTTCAATTGGGCACGCCCCGCGATGAGAGTAAGAATAAAACGCTGCTGATTCAAAATGATATCATCCAGGAAATCGACGGACAGTTTGAGTTTGTGGACCCCGCATTTAATTGTGGTTTAACAAACAGTATTTTGGTATATCGTACATGATTGAAATGGTATAAAATTACACCTGCAAAAAACAGAACACAATGACAGGATTTAAAATCATAACCAAAGGGGATCAGGAAATCCGATTTGGTTATTACCTCGAAGAGGCGCCCATTACTTGTTCGGCATTCGATGAGTTATTGCCTTTCGAAAAAACGTTTTTGCATGCGCGCATTTCGGGACAGGAAATCTGGACAGACAAAGCTTCACCACTCAACATTATTCAGGAGAATGCGTCCGTATTTACAGAACCTGGTGAAGTAGTTTACGGTCCGCTGAAACCAAAACGCGCGAGCACAAGCAATTGCATGGGCATTTATTATGGACCAGGGAAAGGTCTGGATGCCTGCAATATTTTTGCTTGTGTGTTGAATGAAGATAAAGAACTGCTGAAAATTTTGGGCGAAGAAATCTGGAAGAAAGGCGAACAGTTGGTTCGTTTTGAAAAGTGGGAGAATTAGATACGAATTTTTTTCTGAGTGAATAAATCTTGTGTGGAATAAAAAATCAATGTGAATATGAAATCAAATTGGGCGAGAATAATTTTCATCATTGCGATTGGCATAGCGACAGGAATATTCTTTGCTTTCAGAAGTCCGGCAACTATAGATGCAGTGGCTTATACTGTAGATCCTTCGAAGCAGGAACTGGCTTTTTACTGGCGTGATGACAGCCTGAAAAATCTTGGAAATTTTGTAGAGCTCAAAGAATTTCTTTCGACGAAGAAAAAGAGCCTTGTATTTGCTACCAATGGCGGTATGTATGACTTGAAGCGCAGTCCA
>JBJXFC010000016.1:0-4262 GCA_046153915.1 Flavobacteriales bacterium | reverse complement strand
TAAATTGTATGCCGGAATGGAGCCGCGTATTGCGTTGCGGTATATGCTCAACGAATTTTCATCCCTCAAATTTGGATACAGCCGCATGAAACAATACATGCACCTTGTGAGCAGTTCGTCGGTGGCTTTGCCTACAGACTTGTGGTATCCTGTTACTGCCGGAATTAAACCACAACGAAGCGATCAATTGGTATTGGCATGGAATCACTTCATCGAAAAGTGGAATATCAATCTGGAAGCAGAGACGTACTATAAATGGATGAAGAACCTCATCGAATACCGTGAAGGTGCCAATCTTATTCTCAACGACAATTTTGAAAACGAACTATTGCAAGGCAAAGGCGATTCGTGGGGTTTCGAATTTCTTGTCCAAAAACAAGAGGGAAGAATCAATGGTTGGATCAGCTATACCTTGAGTTGGGCCACCCGGCAGTTTGATGAATTAAATGGTGGAAATGAATTCTGGGCAAAGTATGATCGCAGACACAATATAGCAGTTGTGTTGAATTATCAATTGAGCAGGCGATGGGATTTCAGTGCCGTGTGGGTATACAATACCGGATCGCGCTTTACGGCACAAGTAGGGCAATACCTGGTGCCCAATGCAACATACACAGGTGTGGATGTTATTCCGATTTACACAGAAAGAAATGCTGTGTCGATGTCGCCTTCACACAGACTCGATGTAAACTTCGTTTTGAAACCTCGACCCGAAAAGAAGAAGAGGTTTAAAAGTGAGTGGCATTTTGGATGTTACAATTTATACCATCGCGCTTCGCCATACAGAATCAATGTGGTGGCCAATACAGATGGCACCGTAGGATATCATTACGAACAACCCGGACTCTTTGGATTCATTCCTTCGGTCGCATATAATTTCTCTTTCTGACATGAAAATAAAATCATTTCACATCATTGGATCTGCAGCAGTGTTGTTCTGGATATTTTTGGAATCATGCTCGCCCAAACCCATTCCAATCTATCTGGATGAAGTTGAAAGTCTTCCTGTAATCTGGTCGCAGGCTATACCCAACAATACAACGCTGATTTATTTTTCCCGTTCTTTTTCTTCACTGGAGTTTCAGGAGAATGACTCTACAAGCGCCGACAGTCTTATCTCACAATTTTTGGTTGCAGATGGATTGGTTACCATAACTCATGGCGGTGAAACGGATACGTTGATTCAGGTGAGTGATGGTTTTTTTGTAGGCTTTGGCACGGAATTAATACCAGGTGATGATTATACGTTGAGCGCTGTGGATTATCTCACCGGCAAATCCATTACCGCTACAACAAAGGTTTATGCCGCGGTACCCGTTGATACTGTTACCTATTCTTTGAACGATACAAGTTCAGTAGATCTCACTGTTTCATTTGTTGATCCTCCCGGAGCCAATTGGTATGCGATCCATTATTACAGTCAATATGCAAACCCACTCGAACTCGATGATCCTTTTGCCGCTGATAACATTGTTGAAACGGATGTGATCAGTGATCTGGAACTAAACTCGGCGAATGTCACAATCAGTAAAACTCTTGATTACCTGGAGAGTGATACATTGTTTGTTTCTCTCAATAATATCAGCCAGGAATACTACGACTATCTCTCACAGCGCGAAAGAGGTGGTACAATCTACAATCAGCTCATTCAGGAACCGATCAATTACGTTTCAAATATCCAAAATGGATTTGGCATGTTTTCGTTGCATTTTCCTTCTGTGAAAACGGTGATTTTGGAAGATTAACGGATTGGGTTGACTCATGGAATTACCATCAGAAGATTTCACCAACCTCATTCCACGCCATGTTTGAAATGCCGGAGTGCTCACCGCCTGGTGCTTGCGATAGCAGTACAGCCGATGAACCGGGCTGGTATTTGTGCCAGTATTTAAGACCGGATAACATTTCATTGGATACGCGCTTTGAACTTTTTATTTCAATTGCAAGTGGTCCGGTTTCTTTTTCTATTATCAGATCTACTTCGTTTCCAGTGCTATCTCTAAAGAAGAACATTCCGCCCTTCATTCCTCGGTTTTCTCTGTTTTTTACTATTTCAGAAATGGCCCAATTTTCGAAAATGGATCCGTATTTAGGAGATTGATTAAGTGTGGTTTTGGATTTAATTTGAAGAAGATAACAGAGAAGTCCGGTATCATGAAAAAACAACTTCGGACTTTTTACAATGCGTTTATTTAAGTTGTTGTGCCATGGTTGAAGCATAAAGATAATATGGCTGGCCTCGAGTAATCCAAGCCATGCCTGAATGGTTTTTGTGTCTACTCCGATCTTTCTGGCCAGCTCATCACGGTTTAATAGTTGTCCTGCGATAGGTGCAAGTGATTGAACAAGACGATTGAATGATGCGAGATCGGTAATATTTCTTATCAGGCGCACATCGCGCTGAACATATGTTTGAATATAGCTGCCAAGCCATCGGGTAGGGTCGATGTTTTGTTGCCAGATTTCCGGATAGCCTCCTCGTAGTATGTGATCATGTATCTCCCTGGCACGTTTGGCTTCGAGTAGCTCTGCATAACTCAATGGCAAAAGCGTGAGGTAGCCTACGCGACCCGCAAGGGATTGAGCGATTTGCTGCTGAAGCAAAAAATTGTTTGAACCAGTCAACAGAAATTGACCGCGACTTTTGTTCTTATCCAGCATTTCCTGAAGATATCGGAAGAGATCAGGGACGCGCTGTATTTCGTCAAAAATGGCACCCGATTTATAGGTATTCAAGAACTCACGCGGATTTTCGCGGGCGGATAATTCTATATCAGGGTTTTCGAAATTGATATAGGGTCGGGTTTTAAATAACTTTTGGGCAAGGGTGGTTTTCCCGCTTTGGCGCGGACCGGTAATGCAAACAGCGCGAAACTCAGACAACGCCAATTGTGCTTCCTTTGTGATTGTGCGGGATATCATGGATTCCATTTTTGCAAAAATATGCAATTCTGGAGTTGAATTCCATATATGCAAATAACTGCAATTCTGGAATCCGATACCATTATTGCAGAACGTTGTCGGCCGGTGACTTTTGAACGAGAGGATATTTTTGTCAAACGGATTTGGATCTTGATTTTAACCTGGATTCAGCGATAGCATTCTACTGCAATGCAAAATATCTTCAATACCAAGGCCTTTCCAAAGTCACAGGTTCTCAGGACAGGCCTCTATTTTTTGATTTGATGTAACTTAGGCTACACCTGCATCAAAAAACAGTGCGCGCCTGTCCCGAAGGGAACGATTCGGGAAGCCCTCGTTATTCTTGATCTTTTGCGTTTCGTTACGAATGCTATCGCAGAATCTGAGTTTAACAGCCCGACTTGATCAAGGTCAATCATCATTCGAAATGTGTATAAGATCATTTTGAAAATCAAAGTCCTAAGTAAAATGTGTTCATTTTAACATATTTGGCCTGAACTTCATGAGTCTTGTTTTGTTTAAGGATTGAATTAAATTATTAAACAAACATGAAACATTTAGTTTTATCCCTATTCCTTTTACTCGGCCTCACCACGGCCAGGGCACAAACTGTTGTCGACATAATAGTTGGCAGTGCTGATCACGACACACTCGAGGCAGCCGTAATTGCCGCAGAACTTGCTGATGATCTCAGCGGTTCAGGACCTTTCACTGTTTTCGCGCCAACGGATGCCGCATTTGCTGCGCTGCCCGCTGGAACAATCGATGCTTTGCTCGCTGACCCAACAGGCGACCTCGCTCAAATTTTGTTGTACCACGTTGTTGGTGCCAATGCACTATCAACTTCCCTTTCTGATGGTCAGGTAATCATGACGCTGCAAGGTCAGGACGTGACTGTGACAATTTCTAACGGTGATGTATTCATCAACAATGCGCAAGTAACGGTTGCTGATCTAGTTGCAACCAATGGCGTAGTTCACGTTATTGATGCAGTGCTTCTTCCTGTATTTCCACCAAATACGGTTGTAGACATTATCGTAAACAGCCCGGTTCACAGCACATTGGAAGCAGCAGTGATCGCAGCAGAATTGGCTGACGATCTTTCTGGTGTTGGTCCATTCACCGTATTCGCTCCAACAGATGATGCATTCGCTGCACTTCCTGCCGGAACAGTAGAAACACTTTTGGAAGATCCAACAGGCGACCTCGCTCAGATTTTGTTGTACCACGTTGTTGGTGCAAATGCTCTTTCAACTTCCCTTTCTGATGGTCAGGTGATCATGACTCTGCAAGGTCAGGATGTAACAGTAACAATTGACAATGGAAACGTTTTCATCAAC
>JBJXFC010000012.1:0-2737 GCA_046153915.1 Flavobacteriales bacterium | reverse complement strand
GAACGCAATCTTGACAACGCCACATAGATCTGTCCGGCGGCAAAGGCATCCTGCACATCGATTACAGCCTTATCAAACGTAAGTCCCTGACTTTTGTGCACCGTAATCGCCCATGCCAGTTTGAGTGGATAATGTTTGTAGCTGCCTACTTTTTTCGTTTCAATTTCCTGCGTTTTATCGTTGAGTGAATACTTGTTGTTTTCCCATTCATAGAGATCCACGCGAATGCGATTCGTCTCGCCATGACTTTGAACATCGATGTATTCGTCGTTGAGATCAACAACAGTGGCAATTTTTCCGTTGTAGTATTTCTGTGCGCCCGATGCATCATTTTTCAGAAACATCACCTGCGCACCTTTTTTGAGCACGAGCGCAGATTCGATGGGGTAGAGGTATTCCTGAAAATCACCATCCACCTGAGCATAGTAGGTCCATGCTTTTTCTTGCAGTTGTTCGAGAGCCGTTTTGTTGATCTTATCGGCCTTGTAATTGTGTGTGGTGAGGGTTATATAACCTTCGTCGGGATTGGATTTGAACGAGGGTTTAAAATAGCTGTTGAGCAATTGAGCATCTTCACCCGTCACCACATTGTTGCGCAAATTGTTGAGCAGCGCAATAAAACGATTGTCTTGTTGGCGGTAGATTTTCTCCAGTTCGAGGTAAACCATTCCGGCCTTTTCAATTACCTGTGCGTGAAAGAAAAATGCACTTTTATAATAAGGCTGCAGGCTATTCCATTCATCTTCTTTGACCACTGGGGGAAGTTGGAGCATATCTCCGATAAACAACAATTGCACACCACCAAACGGTTCGTTCATTCTTCTGCGTACAAACCGCAAAACAAAGTCCATGGCATCGAGCAAATCGGCGCGCAACATACTCACTTCGTCTACAATCAGCAATTCCAGTTCGCGCACAATGCGTCGTTTTTTCTCGTGCATCTGCAGGTTTTTCACAATGGCGTCCGTATCGTGAATACGGCCATAATTTCCCTGTGTGAAGGGCAATTTTTTAACGGGCACAAAACTCCCGAAGGGCAATTGAAAAAAGCTGTGGATTGTCACACCTCCGGCATTAAGAGCTGCAATACCTGTGGGCGCAACAATGGCGGTCTTCTTGTGTGTATGCCGAATAATGTGTTTGAGAAAAGTCGTTTTACCAGTGCCGGCATTTCCGGTCAGGAAGACATGTTGAGCTGTGTTGTTGATGAATTGCGACGCAAGAGCCGCAGGTTCACCGGGTGAGTAGGTAATTTCCATAGATAGAGAGAATAAGGGTTAAAATTCAGGAGTGGTCAAATGTATAAAGAAAACGAATTGCTGAATACATCAAATGAAGTTTCAAAATTGGAGTTCGAGAGGCTCTAATTTTTGCGGAGTGAAATGGACAAAACCGGAATTCAGTTCCGGATTTGTCCAAAATGGCGCTCTGATTTTGATTTTAAAATAGCGTTTGGAATGGCCTGTGTTGAATTGTAGTATTATTGGAACTGAAATGGAAATCTTATTTTAGCTACCATGACCAAACGACAAATCAGAAAAGAAGGATATCAGCTTATCGTGAAATCCGGCAAATCCCACCAGGAGGCATTTGACACACTGAAGGATGAAAACTCATCTGAGCTCAAAGGCCTTGCTGAAATACTCTCTTCAATTCCATCGAGTGGAAAGCAGAAGGAAATGGCCACGCTGCGGTATGTTTTTATGGGACTTCTTTTTGTGATAATCCTGTTGCGACTGGCCTCCGTTCTTCCCATGTTTATAGCCGGGACTGTCAACACACCATTGATCATTACCATTGTTGTTTTGGGTATGTTCGTTCCTGCATTGGGTATTTATGCCACCTTATCCGGCAAAACGGAATTGTATAATTCCGTGGGACTTCTGCTTGGATTGTCGCTTATAAGGTCATTGGGCCGGGAAGCACTAAGCGCGGATGTTGTAACAGTGATTGTGATCGGTATAATCGTATTAACCATAATCCTTGCCTACTACATTCCCTACAAATTAAAAACACCTTTTACAACGACTTTCTCCACAGAAAATGTACAAGGCATCAATCAGTACATCACTCATTATCATTTTGAAGATACACGATTGAAAAGAGAAGATGTATTGGATGATGGGATTTGAGGTGAATGATAGGGCATTTCACGAATCGTGATGCCCCGTGAGCGATCGCAGCGGAAATCCTCCCTTTGAAGCAAAGCGGAAAGGGGAGATTGCAGCGAAGAGCGCGACCACGTACCGCGATGTTTTTGCGAAAGAAATTGGCTTTTTCACGGGGGCACGGCAAAAGAAAGACTCTATACTCGAGACACAAGAAATTAAACTCCAGACACAGGCTTAATCCATCTCACAAAAACCACGTTTCCGCGTCACCCTTATTGCGCCTGGAAACAGGAATTTCAAATCCATTCTTTAAGACAAAATGTCCATTGCGCAATTCCTGGATATGGTATTTATTGATCAGAAACGAGCGATGACTTCTAAAAAAGTTTTTATCAAGGAGAATGTCATCAAAGTAAGCCAGGTTCTTTGAAGACAATTCTTTTGTACCGTTTGACAAATGAATAAGGCTGTAATTGCGATCTCCTTCGATGTGTGTGATCTGTTTCAGGGGCAATCTTAAAGTGCCATTTTGCTGAGGCAATACCAGTTTTTGATCTTCGACGTGTTTGGACTCCAAATTGTCCAAAGCATTTTTAACGGCGATGGTGTTGTTTGCAGACCTGCGA
>JBJXFC010000008.1:0-3129 GCA_046153915.1 Flavobacteriales bacterium | reverse complement strand
TGGACTGTGAGTGATGTGCGCGGCATTGTAACAAGCGTGCGCTGGACTGCGAGTGGTGTTCGCGGGACTGCGAGTGGGGTGCGCGACACTGTCAGCATTGTCCGCAGGATTGTGAAAGGCGTGCGCGAGACTGTCAGTTGTGTTCTCGAGACCGATACTAATGATTGTGTGACTGACAGCAATGATTGGGAAGGTGTCAGCAATGCTTGTAATTAGTGACACTAATGATTGCGAGACTGTGAGTAATGATTGTGTGACTGACAGCAATGATTGGGACAGAGACCGTTACATCTATTTACTAAGTCCCGAATTATTCTTTGAAACAAAGAATTAGGAAAGAGGGGAATTTCTAATAGGTTTGTATAAAATGGGCTGCTTCTGATGTAGCGCTTTTGCTAACACCTTATTCCAAATTCAAAAAAAATCAAAACGATGAAAAAGATTCTGATCCTCTTCATGTGCCTTGTTGCAGGCATGTATTCCAGTGCACAAACACAAGACTGGCGCACCACCGGAAACACCGTTACCTCAGACTCCAGAATTGGCACCAACAATGGTTACGATCTCATTTTTGAAACCGCAAACTTGGAACGGATGCGATTGATAGATGCAGGATACTTTGGTATTGGTACCACTCTCCCAACTGCTCCACTGCATGTAGTTGGCGAATTCAATATGGATGGAGATATACGGCTGGGGCTGCTTGCGGATGCCAATGCTGAAAGCATGCGCATTACTTATATAGACCAAAATGGTATTTTGAAAGCGGGCACAACGGATGATATACTTCATGCGCTGTATTCGCGTGAGTGCATTTTTGTGCCTGGTGAACCTTTGCCACTGCCTGTGTGGACAAGTGAGACGAATGAAAATTTCGGCATTCTGCATACAGGCGCCAACTGCCCTGCACGTGTGGGTATTGGTACGAGTACACCCGCTGCTGATTTGCAAGTGGCAGGCAGTACGCTTGGGGAGAGGTTGTTTGTTGGTTCTGAATTGGGTATTGACAACAACTACAGAATACGAATAGGTCGCAGTGTTGAAGGTGTATATCAGCCGCATTTTCAAATGAGCATGTCGGGCGGTGCTGAGTTCGCTTACTTTGAAGAAACTGGCTCACCCTTTACTATACACAATGGCCTTGCCAACAAACAATACATGACCATGCATGCATCGGGTACGATAGATTACAATTATTTTGGGGCAACACAGGCTCTATAGTGTGGGCCGTTCGCGATGGATTAGCTACAACAGAAGATGATGCAGACATAGCAGTGCTCACATCAGATGGCAAGTGGTGGTGTCAGGGTGTGGTGGTAAAACATGTTCCTTTTTGGCCGGACTATGTTTTTGAAAAGGATTATGAACTGAAACCGTTGGCAGAAGTGGCACAGTACATAGAAGAAAACAAACGCCTGCCCGATGTGCCCAGTGCCGGGGAAATAGAAGAGAACGGACTTGCATTGGAAGAAATGATTCGCCTGCTGATGGTGAAGGTGGAAGAACTGACACTACATGCCATAGAGCAGGAGAAGGAGATAGAGGTGTTGAAGACTCAAGTAGTTGAATTGGAACAGAAATAAAGGGGGCTGATTATGAGAAACAAAATCTTGCTCCTTATCCTGTTGTTTGCAATTGCACAAGTTTGCAATGGACAGATGCCGCTGCCTTGTCTCAAGTATGAGAGTGAGGCGCAGCTTGAAAGTTTTTATGGTGTTATGAATACCAATTGTGTTGAAATAGATATGGGCCCATGGTGGGCAGGCATTGATGACGAACACTACAGAGGATTTGAAGTGGAATACGGAATCATCAATGCGGGTACGGCAGGTAGTGATGGTATCGTGATCACACCGGGCACAGATCTCACGTCAGGTTTTCAGATTGCACTCAGGGAAGCACCACCTGAAGGCGAATTGCAAGCCGCCTGGTTCGAGCCAACGGATAGCTATGATGTGCCCTTGTATGAAAAAGTGGAATGGGGTATCATACTCCCCACGGAGGTGCAAACTGCAATTGATAATTGGATAAGCAATGATCAGAATGGAACAACACTTACCCCTGCTATCAATCCATTTGACCCTGAGCAGATAGATGTGTATGCTGAGGTATGGCAGCCGGGGGCAAGCCAGTATCAGCCTGTATATGGGTTTTACTATCGTGAGTATGAAAGAATCTGGGAAGGGAACAATCCTAACAACCTGCCGGAGATGGATGACCCTGACAACTGGTTCAGACAGGAAGTATCATCCGATTACGATTTTCGATTTCGGTGGTCGTCCACTGTGCAAGGCTGGCACACGGTAAAGCTCAAAATTGATGTGCCCGGAATGGGCGAATGGGAATCACAAACATTCAATTTCAAAGCTGTGTGGAATGATCCGAAAAGAAGTTTTCTAAGCAAAACACCGAACCGAAAATATTTTCAGACTGCGGATGGAGAAATATTCTTTCCGGTTGGAGAAAACTTATTCCCTCAAACGGCAGAATGTCCGAAAGATGTTCCGGATATAGCATGGGATCCATCTACTTTAGATTGCGAGCAATGTTACACCGAAGGCAATAACAGCTTGTTGTGCGGGCTGGATGAATTTCCCTTTGAGAATTTAGAACTTGATTGGCGTGGTAGTTTTTGGCGTGGTTTCAGAATTGATTTGGAACACAGTACTGAACACATGGCCACCTACTTAGTTCAACTACAATATATGGAAGCACTAAAAAATGCAGGAGCCAATGCTTTCAGGACAATGCCTAACGCTATTTCTTATGATTTCGAATTTGAAAGACTCAATAACTATTATGACAGACAATTTATGGCTTGGGAATTAGATGAACTTTTTGACAAAGCGCATGAGATTGATTTGCGGGTGGAATTTTGCATGATGTATCATGTCATTTTTGGCCATACCTTTAGTAAACAGTGGGATTGGACAAGCTTTGAGGACCCTGGCGAAACTTGTTGCATTCAAGAATTCAGGGGGAACTGCTATTTTATGGAATCTGACAAAACTGACTGCGACACAGAACCGATTTCATTTTTCAGAGAAGAGGATGCTAAAAACTATTACAAGAAAAAACTTCGTTATTTCATTGCGCGCTTTGGCTGGTGTCCTGAGATAATTGACTTAG
>JBJXFC010000006.1:0-5958 GCA_046153915.1 Flavobacteriales bacterium | reverse complement strand
TAGGCGAGAGATTTTGTGTCTGGTGGCCAATCCTATGTTCCAACCATGCCGCAGTGGCAGTTTTCATGCGAATGCGCCGTTTCTACCGTCCCAAATGCACCATAAGCACCGAAATATCGCTCGGATTAACCCCGGAGATGCGGGATGCTTGCCCAAGGGTCTCGGGGCGAATTTTGGCCAGTTTCTGGCGTGCCTCGATGGACAGACTAAGCAGCTTGGCGTAATCGAAATTCATCGGGAGTTTAACATGATCCAAACGAGTCATCTTGTCGGCCAGTTCCCGTTCTTTCGCAAGGTAGCCGTCGTATTTGAGGTGTATCTCGGTTTGCTCAAGCACCTCTGGCTCCAGATCACCCAGGGCGCGGGTTTGTTCCGAAATTTGAGGAAACTGTGCAATGAGCTTCGGCATTTCAACTTGTGGCCGACTGAGAAGGCTTGCCAGACGTGACTTTTGAGCGATCGGGGTTGATCCTGATTCTTCCAGAAAGGTATTGGCTTCTTCTGGCGTTACGTTGGTATTCAGCAGGTATTTCATGAGCTCTCCGCGGGCTTTCAACTTTTGTTCCACGCGAAACATGCGCTCGTCGGAAGCGAGACCAATGCCATGGCTCAAGGGTGTTAGGCGCTCATCGGCGTTGTCCTGACGGAGAAGTGTACGGAATTCTGCCCTGCTGGTGAACATGCGGTAAGGTTCTTCGGTGCCTTTGGTGATCAAATCATCGATTAAAACCCCGATATACGCATCCGAACGAGTGAGGACGAACTCGTCTCTGCTTTGGGTAGTTAAAGCGGCATTAATGCCCGCCATTTGACCCTGACAGGCGGCCTCTTCGTAGCCCGTGGTGCCGTTGATCTGTCCGGCCATGAATAATCCATTCACCTCCTTGGTCTCGAGGGTGTGTTTGAGCTGGACCGGAGGGAAATAGTCGTATTCGATCGCATAACCCGGACGAAACATGCGGGCATTCTCAAACCCCGGAATTTCTCTCAGGGCCGCGTATTGCACGTCTTCTGGCAGGGAAGTGGAGAAGCCATTGACATAGATCTCAACGGTATTCCAGCCTTCAGGCTCCACGAAAAGTTGATGCTGGGTTTTATCGGCAAAGCGTGTGATTTTATCTTCGATACTTGGGCAATAGCGAGGTCCCAGCCCTTGAATGCGCCCCGTAAACATGGGGGATTGCTCAAAACCTGTCGCCAGAATGTCGTGCACACGCTGGTTGGTGTAAGTGATCCAACAGCACCGCTGTTTCTCAATTCTCGGAGTATTTGTATAAGAAAATTTACCCGGATTAGCATCGCCTTCCTGCACTTCCATTTTGGTATAATTCAGGGATCTACCGTCGATGCGCGGAGGTGTTCCTGTCTTCATTCGGCCGGATTCAAAACCCATGGCGTTGAGTTGCTCGGTAAGGCCCTCGGCGCGCTTTTCACCTATTCTGCCACCGCCAAATTGTTTCTCGCCAATGTGAATCACGCCGTTGAGAAATGTACCACTTGTGATGATCACAGCCTTGCAATTGAATCGAATACCCATGCCTGTTGTGCAGCCAACTACACGGTGATGTTCCACGTGGATTTCTTTCACCATGTCCTGCCAGAAATCGACATTCGGCGTTTGTTCCAGCATATAGCGCCATTCCTCCGCAAAACGCATGCGATCGTTTTGGGTTCTGGGACTCCACATGGCTGGCCCTTTGCTGCGGTTGAGCATTCTGAACTGAATCGCTGACCGATCACTTACTATGCCACTGTATCCGCCTAAAGCGTCGATTTCGCGCACAATCTGGCCCTTGGCAATGCCACCCATCGCGGGATTGCAGCTCATCTGGCCAATCTTGTTCATGTCCATCGTGATGAGCAGAACTTTGGAACCCAGATTGGCTGCTGCTGCTGCTGCTTCATTGCCGGCATGACCGGCTCCAACTACTATGACGTCGTATTCTTTGTGCATGGTGAAATCCCTTCGACAAAGTCAAAAAGGGCGGCAAAGATGATGATGATTTGAGACGAACAGGTGCCGATCCTGCGGGAAGAGAAAGGAATATTGTCTCAATCGAGGTCAGAACGACCGCCGGGAATATGGAGTTTTAATATTATTTGATTAAATTAATAATTAGTTTTATCATCATGTCTTTCTCCTCTGGCTGGCTCTGCGCAACGAGCAAAGCCAATGCTGTCAGGCCATTGGCGTTTATTTTGATTTGTCCTTGACTGTCGAATCGATGTTGGTTGCGTTCCAGAAAATAAACAAACATGAATGCGCCAATGCGTTTGTTGCCATCTGTGAACGGGTGATTTTTGATGATGAAGTAGAGTAAGTGAGCTGCCTGTTCTTCAATAGAGTTGTATAGGTATTTTCCTTCCCAGGTTTGTACAACGCTCTTCAATATTCCGCCGAAACTCGAGTCTTTTTCATTTCCAAACAGAGGCGAAGCATTAAGGGTTTTACGAAGTTCGATCACCACCAATCTTGCCGGTTCCAGATCGATTGTAAATGTTATTTGTTCTTTTAGACCATTGGTCTCCAACGATCTATTATCATACTGTTCAAGGGTTTGCAACGAAGAAGTATACCGGGCAACAATGTCCAGTAATCCACTAAGTTCTCGTTCGTTCAATTTTTTCTTTTCGCGTGTATTTTGTATGAACGATACAGCTTGTTTTAGTTCCTCAATGTGGCTGTTAATTTCTCTGAGTCGCTTTTCATTGAGGGTAAAACCTTTGGTAAGATGGTCCCTCAAGCGGGCTGTGGCCCATTGACGAAATTGGGTGCCACGCATTGAATTCACTTTATAACCGACGGAAATAATAATATCAAGGTTATAATGCTCAATTTCTCGGGATACCTTGCGGGAGCCTTCGGTTTGAACTGTCAAGTATTTCTTGACGGTTGCTTTTTTCTCAAGTTCCTGATCTTTATAAATCCGGGCAATGTGCAGGCTGATGTTCTGTTTGGTGGTATTGAAGAGTTCTGCCATTTGAACTTGTGTAAGCCAAAGGGAGTCTTCTTCCAGTCGAACATCGACATGGATGGTATTGCCGGGATCTGTGTATATGATAATTTCCTGCATGGATTGCGAATATCGGTTTGCTTGCTATTGGTTGAATCGGTTATTTCAGGAAGAATTGCAGGGTTGGTAGTTAATCCTCTTCGCTCTCACTCTGTTTCTCGCTCTGTCGGTTGAACCCAAACGAAAGGAACGCGCATGGCCAAAATTCCTTAAGTGTCTCACTCAAAGACTTGCTTCGCTGAAGCCCTCGCGAAGGGATTAGTCTTCCGAATCTAGCAGAAAGTGGATACTAACTCCTGTTTGTAATCCGGATTGGATGTTGAAGCCATCTATATCAGACATGATCGGAGTTATGTACCGAAATACTCCGGAATTAAATCCCAGCCAAACACATTGAGCAACGCGGTATTTCACTTGAATGTGTGCGAGAAATTTAAATCCCGGTAGCCTTCGGAGGCTATAATGATCGCTTGCTTTTGATACGGTTTCAGTTCGTGTATTAAAATGTTCGAGTTGATTCGTTTCATAATTGAAGGTTGACCAGGAGGAGTAGGAGCCTTCACTGTATTGGTCTTTTGTGGTTTGAAAATAGATAGGCACATCAAATCCCGGCCCAAGATGCAACGACATCTGGAAATGTTTTTTGGGTTTGGTAAAGTTGATAGCATTCATTGCGCTGAATCCTAATGTCCAGATATGTGCTCTATAATCAACCGAAAAGCCTTCCGATTTGTACCACATACCAGCGCCACTTCCTAATGAGGTATAATGACTTGACTCCGCCTCAAACTCTAAGCGATTAAAGTCAATAGAATAAATGAAAATCCTGTTGTAACGTTGCGGTTCGAGCACCAGTTTTAACGAATACAATGAAGGAAGGCCGAACGATGTGATTTTATCTCCACTGCTAATGCGCGAAACACCTGTGCTGGCAAATACTCCCAAAAGATGACTGCTGGTCGAAGGTGCCTGTGATTGCATCACAAAGGGACATAAGAGAAGAATGAAAAAAATTCGACTCACATTCATAATACATGCAACTTTGAGGTTTCCCCTACAAGCTTATCGTAACCCCAACGCCCAATCCTCTTTCGCTGTCATCTCTTTTTTTGATTTAGGCGATTTGTCTTTGTACCCAAGGAGGTGAAGTACTCCGTGAATCATCACGCGGTGAAGTTCTTGTGACGTTGGAATGCCAAGTGTTTTAGCGTTGTCTTTGATACGGTCGAGGCTGATGTAAATTTCTCCGGCTATCGTATTTCCTTCGGTATAATCGAAGGTGATTACGTCGGTGTAATAATCGTGTTGCAAATGATCACGGTTCATCTGGAGCAGGTTGTCATCCGAACAAAAAATAAAGCTCAAATCGCCGACTTTATGCTTTTCTTTTTTGGCAATTAATACAATCCAATCACGCAGACTATTGCGGTCCTTGAGAGCTGGTTTGACGTCGGCGAAATGGAATTGGATTGTGGACATGGGTGAGTTGAAATGGGGTGCAATTTTACGGATACCACGGGTAATAACGTGCTTTTAGTAGGGGTCAAAATGGGCTGCATGCATGGGGGCTGAAAGCCCATTCAAGGCTTACGCACGGGTTAGCTTCGCTGAAACCCGCGCGATGGTGCAATTCACGAAGTGAATCCTTAATTCCTTAACTTCTTAATGGTGAAAAATAAGCGCCAACGGCGCCCTGCAGCATACTTCTAACTTGATACTTCTCTTAAAACTTTACGCTGGTTGTGTCTCAAGAACGGCGAAATCCAGGATGGCGATACGACCCCCGTCTTCGAATGTACATCCATCACTCAGCTGGCGCATCAGGAAAACACCGCGGCCATGGGGCTTTTCGATGTTTTCCGGAGCAGTGGGATCGGGGAGGTGATCGTAGTCAAATCCGGGGCCTTCATCAGTGATGGTAAAGCGCATAATTTTTTCATCTACGATGTCGAAGGTTACTTCTACCTGCTTGGATGGATCCAATTTATTGCCGTGCACAATCGCGTTGTTTACCGCTTCTGTCATAGCTATCAGCAACTCGCCGTAGTAATCTTCTTTGACGTTGTACTCTGCGGTAACATCGTCGATGAGTCGTTCGGCCACATGGATGTTTTCCAGGATAGAGGGGAACTTCAGGGTGCGCTTTGCTGAGGGCATAATGAACGGGTTTATTCTGTGCAAATAACGGCTATCGTGTGCCTAGTTTATTGAAATACGAATTTACCTTTTCCTTGTAATAAGGTTTCAGGCTTGGCGGAACAGTTTTCAACAACTCGGTCTCCTGTTGTTTGCGGCGTAGATAAGCTTCATATTTCTCCGGACTGCTCGATGGATAATCCTTGGCCTCATTGCTTTTGCGCTTTTCCTCCTGACCACGGATTCTCTCTGCTTCTTCGGCTTTAAGCAGACGGATTTCGATATCGCGCTGACGACGCAGTGTTTCTTCGTCGATCTGGTTGTTCACGATGTCTTTCTGCAACTCTTCCATGTCTTTGG
Organism: Flavobacteriales bacterium; assembly: GCA_046153915.1. GTDB lineage: Bacteria > Bacteroidota > Bacteroidia > Flavobacteriales_D > Sanyastnellaceae > JANNVZ01. The sequence continues at coordinate 448 of JBJXFC010000006.1, read as the reverse complement.
CAATTTGTTTCATCTCATTGCCATTGCCACTGCCGTCTTCATTGAGTTCGGCTGCTTTTTCTTCCACTGCTTTGCGTATCGCGGCTTGTTTAGCGGCCATCTGTGCGAGTTTCTGACTTTGTTCTCCATCTTTTCCGCCTTCACCGGTTTTACCCTGATTCTTGCCTTGTTTCTTCATCTCTTCCAATTGTTTGGAAAGAGCATCCTGCATCTTTTTGAGATCTCCTGCGCTGGGCGAAGGCTTCTTGCCTTTGCCACCAGGCTTGTTGCAACTGCCGCTGCCTGGTTTTTTACATTCGGATTGTGATTGGGCCTGCATTTGTTGCAAAGCCTCATCCAACATTAAAGCGAGGTTATTAAAACTGGTCATCACGTATTGCTGAGATGTTGTAACCTCAGGTGTTTTGCGATCGGGAATGTTCTCAATCGCTTTGTCCATGTTTTCATT
>JBJXFC010000181.1:0-2707 GCA_046153915.1 Flavobacteriales bacterium | reverse complement strand
TTCAGGCATCTTGCCCGGATACATCCTTGCGTATACTTGCACGACATTAGCCTTGTCACTAAGCGTTCATGATTACAAAAACAATCACCTCATGAAAAGAAGTGCGTTTGTTATTTTATTGCTCATTGCTTTATCCGGATGCAAGCATTATTATTATGCACCCACAACTCAAAATGTTCCGTTGTTTAAAGAAAAGAATGAATTTCGCGCTACGATTTCATCAGGCGGTGGTGACGAGACTTCCACAACCGATTTTCAAGCTGCCTATTCCATCACAAATAAGTTTGGGGTCATTGCAAATTTTATGACCGCAGAAGGAGGTGACGAATCTTCAGACAATCGAGGTGAAGGCCGCTATTTTGAAGCTGGATTTGGATATTACAAACCTTTTTATGATTACGGCGTTTTTGAAGTTTTTGTTGGCGTAGGCAGAGGTCATCAGCGGCATTACTATGAAGATACGAATTATGGTTGGAATAGTTCAACAACGATCTATTCTGGAATGGCAGAAATGTCTCTTACAAGAATTTTTCTGCAGCCTTCCATCGGGATCACTCTTCGTGGGCTTGATTTTGCATTTACTCCCGCTATCAGTAGAATTTCTTTTGACAGAATAGTCAATAAGATCGATACTTCCGACCAGAATTATTTTTCGGTAAACAACTTGTCTCTGCTTAGAAATTCATATTTGTTTGAGCCGGGTTTGACAATTCGCTTTGGCTGGAAATACGTTAAATTGCAACTGCAGTATCTCTCAATTCAAAATTTATCTCACCGAAATCTTGATTTCGAACGCACCAAATTAAGCGTGGGCTTAACTTTTGCATTTGCAGATCGGTTTCGGGCGCGGAGGGGTGAAGCGGAGAGACGGTAGATGGAAGACGATGTCCGCGAAGCGAGATGCTGTGTCTCAATGATACTCATCAATTAATTCAATTCAGTTTTACTGCCTTCATATTGCCCATAGTGCATTGGTTGTTACTCTCAGCAATTCCGCAAAGAATCTTAATTCCCTTTACTCCTTAATGTTGAAAAACCCCCGCAGGATGCGCCATACAAAGCCTTTCGAAAATTGAAATTAAAGTCAGATAATTGATTCGTTCTTAAAATCCCGATTCCACTTCAAACTTCATCCATTTACCCGAAATGGGATGCCGGAATTCAATGAATTCGGCGTGTAAGAACAATCGCGAATCGCGGCGGCCGTATATATCATCGCCCAGAATGGGATGATTTAATCCGGAAACATGAGCCGCATGCACACGCAGTTGATGTGTGCGTCCGGTAATGGGGAAGAAATGAACGCGCGTGTGCTGTTCTGTGCGTTCAATGACCTTCCATCTGGTGCGTGCCGGTTTGCCATGTGTGTAACATACCATCTGGCGCGGCCTGTCATCTAAATCAACACGCAGTGGCAAATCAATCCAGCCTTCATCACCTTCTACACGGCCCTCCAGCAAAGCGACATACCGTTTCTTTACTTCGCGCTCTGCAAATTGTTTTTGAAGAGCCTTATAAACACTCAATTCTTTTGCCGCAATCATCAATCCCGATGTAGACATATCCAAACGGTGCGCCAGCAACGGACCAGTTGCCTGCGGATACAATTCCTGCAATCGGGTGAGTACAGAATCTGAAATGAGTTTGCCAGGGGCTGATAAAAATTCATGGGGTTTATGGATGATGACGATGTATTCATCTTCCCAAATGAGGGACAGTTCTTTTCCTTCTGCAGGATTCTGCAACATGGGATTCGCTTCGATGTGCATGTCTTGTAACATGTGCCCCAGAATAGGTTCGCATTTTCCGCGGCATGCAGGATAGTAGTGACCATGCAAACGGATTTCGGTCCTGGGTGATTGGCCCCACCAAAACTCCGCCAGAGCTATGGGTTCCATGTGATGAAGAAAAGCGAATTGAAATAATTTTGGTGCAGCACATTCGCCAGCGCCTGCAACAGGTCGTCCTCCGGGTGTATGGGAAAAAATGTCACCTGCACTCCGGCGTTCCAATGCGCGATTGACAAAGCTGAATTGATCGAAAATTTCATTCTGCAATTCTGCTGATCGTTGCCTTCGTTCTTCTTTGAAGGCATTTATTTTCGATTGAAAATTTGCTACCCTGTTTTCTAAATCGATCAATCGTTTTCTCCAGTGTTTTTTTAATTGCCTGAATTGGTTACACTCTGACATACTTTGTTTATCAAGATCCCGCAACATATGTCGCGCCTCTTCATCGTTGTTAAGTGATGCTAACCCGGCGCGCTGGGAGGCCCTCTCCTGTTTGTTGTTTTTATTTAACGTGCGACAAGCGGCTAATTCCAGTTCGGATTGTGCCTTGCCAGCCCGCAATGCTTCTTTTGCCTCCAGGAATTCGGTTTCTGTTTCCAGAATGAATATCTGTTGATTGATCTCTGTAATGATAGCTTCACCCTTTCTGAAAAATCCGTCCTGAGGTAGGATGTCAAAAACGGGAGGAACAATTTTCACATGCAGATTTTGCCCTGCAAGTTTGCCTGATACTGCACAGAGATATCCCAATTCGCCCTGGTGTTTTACGACCAGAACGCCAAACATTTTTCCGACAATCTCACCCGTTGCGCCCTGATCAAAACCAAAGTCATGTTCCCAATCGGTTTGCGTTTCAAGATACGTTTGCAGTTCTTTCGAGGCAAGCTTAGCGATCTCGTGCGGAACGTAATGAAATG
>JBJXFC010000390.1:0-8255 GCA_046153915.1 Flavobacteriales bacterium | reverse complement strand
TACCTGTTCGAGGAGAATTTTGACATGCGAGGCGCTGGTGTTGTGATTTTTTACTATGTTGACCAGTTGTTTGCGCAAGGGTTTGTCGGCGTTCTGCAAAGTATAAATCAAAGGCAGGGTCATTTTTCTTTCCTGGATATCGATCCCGGTTGGTTTGCCTATTCAATCGCCAAAACCGTAGTCGAACAAATCGTCTTTTATTTGAAATGCTAGACCGGTTTTTAAACCAAACTGGTACATTTTTTCGATTGAAGCTTCGTCGGTTCCAGCCGCAGAGGCGCCACTTCGGCAGCATGCAGCGATAAGCGAAGCCGTTTTTTGCTGGATGATGTCGTAGTAAACAGGCTCAGTAATATCCAGGAGCCTCGACTTTTCCTGCTGCAGCAATTCGCCCTCACTCATTTCTTTCACAGCTCGCGAAACAATGCGAAGCAGTTCAAATTCATTGTTGTCAACACTGAGCAGAAGTCCTCGGGAAAGCAGGTAATCTCCCACAAGCACAGCGATTTTATTTTTCCAGAGTGCATTGATAGAAAAGAAACCTCTGCGCGTATTGGCATCATCTACTACATCGTCGTGCACCAGTGTGGCGGTGTGCAGCAATTCAATCAACGAGGCAGCATTGTAGGTCGAGGAGGTAATGCCACCACAGAGTTTACTGCTGAGGAATACAAACATGGGGCGCATTTGTTTGCCCTTTCTCTTTATAATATAGTGTGTGATTTTGTCGAGAAGGAGGTTGTCACTCTTCATCGCTTTTCGGAAGTAGTTTTCAAACTCTTCCATTTCACGGGCAATCGGCCTTTGTATTTCGTCAAGTTTACTCACAGATGCGGGCCGCCAAATGTATTTGATTGTGGTTAACAGATGAACAACGACATAGTTTAAAAAATAAGTTGTTAAACACGTGATAAATTAACCGAAATCAACTCTAGATGATTAGTTTTGCCGGTCGAACTCAATTAATATTCTATGAATCAAAACTCTACTTTTACCAAATTTGTTTTGGCTATGTTTTTGGTTTTCAGCTCTTTTGTCGGAGTTGAAATACATGCACAGTGTGCCAATAACAACACTTTTTACAGCGTCGATCTGACCCCGAGTGGTGTTGGGTCATTCAATTCGGCTTATTACGCAGGGATGTGGGGAGGTGAATACTGCACTGTTACAGTTTGTGCGGGAGCAACCTACTCATTCACCAGTTGTGGATCAACTTACGACACACAAATTACACTTTATGAACCTTTTGGGAGCTTCGATCTCGCCTACGATGACGATAGCGGTTGCGGTTTCGGATCTTCCTATGTAGAATGGACCGCTGATTTTTCAGGGGTGATTTGGGTACTTCTGGATGAGTACAATTGCATGTCAAACACGGTAAACACACCGATGGAGGTTACACAGTTAACGTCTTGTGCTACAACTGATTGTGCTAATAACAACGTGTTTTACACGGATCTTACTCCCAGCGGAGTTGGAGCAGGAAACGCAGCCACTGGAAATTTTATGTACGGCGGCGAGTATGTAACGGTGGATGTTTGTGCTGGTGCGACTTACACTTTTTCTACCTGTGCAGAAACGTATGATACCCAAATCACATTGTATGAACCATTCGGATCCTTTATTTTGGGATACGATGATGATGGCTGTGGCACTTTTGCCGGCCCTTCTTTCTTGACCTGGACAGCTGATTATACCGGCGAATTATGGGTTCTGGTGGATGACTATCCATGTGAAGCGAACACCATATTCACCACACTTACAGTTACTCAAACTACTGCTTGTCCTACGGATGAATGCACAAATAACAACGTCTATTTTACAGATCTCACTCCATCCGGGGTTGGTGCTGGAAATGCGGCTACTACCACTGCGATGTATGGCGGAGAATATGTTACAGTCGATGTTTGTGAAGGCGCAACATACACTTTCTCCACTTGTGCTGAAACGTACGATACTCAAATCTCACTTTATGAACCCTTCGGATCATTCCTTCTGGATTATGATGACGACGGTTGCGGCACATTCGCTGGCCCTTCTTTCCTTACCTGGACTGCCGATTACACCGGTGAGCTGTGGGTGCTTGTAGATGATTATCCTTGCCAGGCAAATACCATTTTTACAACCTTAACCGTTACCCAAACTACCGAATGCCCGGGATCAGATTGTTCAAATAACAACGTTTATTTTACTGACCTTACTCCCTCTGGAATTGGCGCAGGCAACGCAGCAACCACAACGGCGATGTATGGCGGCGAATATGTAACAGTCAGTGTTTGTGAAGGTGCGTCTTATACTTTTTCTACATGCTCAGAAACGTATGATACCCAGATTACACTGTTTGAACCATTTGGATTTTTCCCACTGGATGCAGATGACGATGGCTGCGGCACCTTTGCCGGTCCTTCTTATCTCACCTGGACAGCAGATTTCTCTGGTGTGATATGGGTACTCGTGGATCAGTATCCATGCACAAGCAATAGCATTTTCACGACATTAACCGTAACTCAGAATACCGCTTGCGCAGCAGATTGTCAGGCTTATAATACGGATGCATATTATGTAGATTGTTTCGGCAATCAGGAAGATGCTGTATTCTATATTGATTACACAGGCCCATGCGGTGTGGATGGAATGTGGTTCTATTCTATTGAAAATGGATGGGAATACGTTGATCTTACAGGTCAGGGGTTGAGTTCAGGTGATCCTATTTACATCTCATTCTTCGTTCCAAATACGGCCTATGATTTCAGTTTTGTTCTTAGTGATGGATCTGAAATTGCCGGCGGTACCTACTACACAGGTTCTTGCGAATCTTGCGCTGTTACGGATGTCGTTGTAACGGATGAATACTGCGTGGGAGATGTATCACTTGTAACCTTTGTTCCTTTCATTACAGGCGGATGTAGCGCTTATTCAATTTGGTCTTCCATTGACGGAGGTTTTAATTTTTCTGAATACGTGCTTGTTGGAGGTCCATTCTACTCAGGTGATGCGATTGAGCTTCAATTGAACTATCCTGGTACACAATATATTTTCTATTGGCAATTGAGCGATGGTTCGTTGTCAACCTACTATTACTTCACTCCGGAAGATTGCAATACACAAACGTGTTTTAACCTCCAGATCGACTTTGACAATACCGGTTGTCAGGAGACCGGACTCGGATTATCACCTTCAGTGAATATTTTCCCTTCCTATTCAGGAGGTTGCGCTGTAGCCGGAATGTGGATCGCGATCAATGATGGTGTTTTTACGTATTTGGATTTGAGTGATTATAATTTTGGAAGTGGCGATGCAATAGGACTCTGGACGTATCAACAAGATGCGCTTTATGAAATTTATTATGTGCTGGATGACGGGTCTACTTCGTCAAGTGTGTTCTTTGTTACCGATGTGTGTGAAACCGGTGAGACCATTTGTGACTGCGCAGGCACACAATTGCCAATCGAAGCACTTGCATGGCAGGGAGATGGATTCCTGGATGATGGATCTTTCTACTGGAATGATGATTTGAGTCTTCCTGTTGATTTCGATTGTGCGACATGGGGTTTTGACTGCGGTGATGAATTGCCGCTGGATTATCTCGCTTACGACCCTTACGGAACATGCTCTGGAGCGCTGCCTCCGGCAAATGGCTGTGTGGATGAATTTTGCTATAGCATTGATATTGATGTGTTCACAGACTGCTACTCTGAAGAAGTTTCAGTGTATGTATACAATGAGAACAATGACCTGGTAATGGAAGTGCCACTAGGTTTTTATGCTGGTCTTGACGAACAGTTGGTAACCCTCAATTTGTGTTTGCCGGCTGGTTGTTATACTTTCTATATATATGACGAATTTGGAGATGGTTTGAATGGAGCTGATTGTAATTACATCGGTTACTTTGGTGTTTGGGATTATTCAGTTGGTGGGTACGTAGTACTGATTGAAGGTGACACCTATAATTCGGTGGCATCTGCAACCTATTGCGTGGGCCCACAAACACAATGCGAAAATCTGGAGATGTCTATTTTCCCGAACGATTGTTATCCATCAGGCAATGTTTTATTGCCATCCATTGGAATGGAATTCAGCTTCTTTGGCAATTGCACGGTAGAGACCATTTACATTAGTGAAAATGGCGGTGCCTTTGAACCACTTGATGTTTCGGTTTATGGTTGGGGATCTGGTGATATTGGATACATCTTCTACCTGCAGCCAAATTCAGACTATGAATTCTATTATGTTACAGATGATGGGGCTTCCTCATACCTGTATTCTTATTCAACAGACGATTGCAATAACGAGATAACCATCTGTGACTGTGATGGAACACAATTATCAATAGGTGTTACTTCCTGGTTGGGCGATGGCTTTGCGGATAACGGTTTCTACCAATGGGCAGGCCAGTACGTAAACTTCAACTGCAGCACGTGGGGTTATGATTGCGGCGATATCGACGGTTCGCCTAACCTAGATCCATACAATGTGTGTGAAGGTGGTTTGCCACCTTTCAATGGCTGTATTGAAGATGCTCCGGTATTGGGCTGTACTGATCCAAATGCGATCAATTACAATCCTGCCGCTGAAATCAACGATGGATCTTGTATCTACGATATCCAAATTGGTTGTACAAATCCTGCTGCATGTAACTACAATGAATTTGCTGTAATTGACAACGGTTCTTGTGAATTTATCACATGCGCTGGTTGCACAGACGATAATGCTACTAACTACGATCCATCGGCTTCAATTGACGACGGATCTTGTATTTATGTAGAACTGGAAGGTTGTACCGATCCTAACGCTTTGAACTACGACCCTTCGGCGACTCAGGACGATGGATCTTGTATCTATGATTGCGTATGGCCTCAGGTGGCTTATGACGCACATTGCACACAGGGCGACCTCAATAACTTCTACATAGATGTAGATCTGAACACCCTTGGAAACGGAGCACCTTATACTGTTACAAATAGCTACAACAACCAGCAGCAGGTGATGAGCCTGCTTGGCGAATTGACCATGGGCCCATTCCCGAATGGAACCCAGGTTGTAATTCAGGTTACCTCCAATTCTATTGATTGCCTTATTACCTCACAACCACTCACTCAAAATTGTGCTGGAGGCGGCGTGTATGGATGTACCGACCCAACCGCTCTTAACTACAATCCAAACGCAACAATCGATGATGGCTCTTGTGTCTACATTGGAGTTGAAGAGATTGAGGCCGGAGAATTTGGTTTGTATCCAAATCCTGCAAAAGATATTGTGACATTAACCAGCACCGCCAAATCGGGTATGGTTCAGATTCACATTTTGGATGCAGCCGGAAGAATTATCTTCGAAACACAGGCAATTCTCGGCAATGGATCGAATGCAACGCTCGAATTGGGCGACCTTGCTCAGGGTAATTATGTAATCGAATTGATCTCAGAAGGTCAGATTGATCATTTGCCTTTGATGATACAGAAATAAAGTTAACTAACTGATAAAAAGCCACTTCATTTTGAAGTGGCTTTTTTTTTGACGGTTTGACGTGTAATAATTAGAAGGAAATAGGCCTACAAAAATTTCACTTAAGCAGGATTTTTGCTGTCATTCGCACTGAAAATCAAGGTTCTTAAATCCCCTGCTCAAAGCACAGCGAAATGGAAATGCTGAGTTGACAGGATGTTTCTGAACTTTTACTATGTTTGGGCCCCTTGAAAAATGACCGGAAACGGTTCGTTCAGGGAGCCAACGAAAAAGCAATTACAAATAATTTTTTAAAATCATTTCAACCTTAAAACAGTAGCGTTATGACGACGAGCAAACAATCAAGCGGCAACGGCGGTGGTAGTAACTTCAGTTCTATCTTTCCTTTTATTGCCATTCCGGTGTGTCTGGTAATCGGTATTTTGATATACAACATTGTACTGGGATCACCTAACAACTTCGAGGGTGGCGATCCATTAACCGGACATCCACATAACATTCTTGGTACTATGCACAAAGGGGGTGTAATCGTTCCTTTGCTTATTGCAACGCTTCTTACTGTATTGGTGTTCTTCTTTGAACGCCTTGTAAGCATGTTTCAGGCACGCGGAAAAGGCAATATCACAACCTTTGTTCGCAATGTGCGTGGTTTGCTTAACAACAGTCAGGTAGATCAGGCTTTGGCATTGTGCGACAAACAACAAGGCAGTATTGGCAATGTAATGCGTGCCGGCTTGTTGAAGTACAAAGCACTTTCTACAGAGCAACACATGGACAAAGACCAAAAGCTGGATGCTTTGAAACAAGAAATTGAAGAAGCTACTTCACTTGAACTTCCGATGTTGTCGAAAAATCTCGTGATCATGTCTACATGTGCATCGCTTGGTGTATTGATCGGACTGATCGGAACTGTATTGGGTATGATCAGTGCATTCCAGGCAATGTCCAGCAGCGTTCCTGATCCAGCACAACTATCACTTGGTATCTCAGAAGCACTTGTAAATACATTCCTCGGAATCCTTGCGTCTGCTTTGGCCATTATGATGTTCAACTTCTTCTCGAATCGTGTTGATCAGTTGACTTACAGTATAGATGAAGCAGGTTTTTCTGTGGCTCAATCATTTGCTGCCAAGCACTAATTTGTTGAGGTAATCTCACAATTTTAAGAAATACCGTTTACGATGGGAAAAATAAAAATGCCAAAAGGCTCGCCTACTACGGACATGACTCCGTTGGTGGACTTGGGCTTCCTGCTCGTAACGTTCTTCATGTTAAGTGCGAAATTCCGCACGGCAGAGCCTGTAACAACAGATCCGCCGTATTCGACATCCGACAAGGAAATAGACGAAAACGTAATGATCGTTACCATCGACAAAGAGGGAAGAGTTTTCTTCGATTTGTCTGGTAAAGATGTACGCACGAAGTTATTGTTCGGAATGGAAGAACGTTATGCAAGTTTGAAATCACTATCGCCCGAACAGCGCGACAAATTTGTAGGTTCTGGTTCACTGGGTATGCCTATTGCTCAATTGCCTGCATACCTGATTGCCGATCAGCCTACAAAAGATGCTATGAATAAATCGACCAAAGGCATTCCGCTCGATTCGCTGAACAACGAATTGGGTGATTGGATTATGGAAGGATTTGAAGCATTTATGACGGATGTACAGCAGAAGGGATGGGATAAGGCACAAATCAAAAAGGATGGTTTGCGCTATGCTATAAAGGCCGATGCTGATACGGAGTATGAAAAGGTGGAAAAGGTAATCGACGTTTTTCGCGATAAACAGATCTTCCAATTCAATATGGTTACCAACATGGAAAAAGGCGAAGTTTTGCCTGCTACCGAATAATATAAATTTTAAATTCCATACCTCTTACTGATATGGCAGAAATAATTCAAAGTGGCGGGCATGAAAAGGGTGGCAAGAAAAGACCCAAGAAAGGACATGCACACATCGACATGACACCCATGGTCGATCTGGCGTTCCTGCTGGTGACATTCTTCGTACTCGCGTCCTCACTTACCAAACCGAAGGTGCTCGAAATCATTTATCCGAAAGAGACGGAGAATGAGGAAGAAAAAACAAAACTGGCCGATGAGCTTGCAACTACGATTTTGCTTGGCGAAAAGGATTCAGAAGTGTTTTATTATACCGGGAAATACAAACCGGATAGCACCGAATTAAAACTTACCGATTTCTCGAAAGATGGATTTCGGAAAGTAATGCTTGAAAAGAACAAATTCGTTATTGAAGCATACGATGAACTCGTGAAACGTTACGCAGGTGTCGATACCAAAACCGATACTTCATTTAAACGTCTGGCCGGTGAAATTTATGGTTCGGCGAATGCGCCGTTTGTAGTAGTTAAGACCATTGGAAAAACACCGTTCAAGAATGTGATCAATGCCATCGACGAACTTCAGATTTGCAACGTAAAAAAGCGCGCAATTGTTGATATGGGAGAAAGTGAAGCAATTGCTGTAAGACAGAAATCTTCAGAACTGGGATTAAAGGATAGCAAAAAATAATGAACGCATTTGGTTTCTGCCTGTACGGGCAGTTACAAAACGATTAAAACGAATAACCATGACACTCATCATTATTGGAATTTTGGCTTTGGTTGTAGCCGCCGTTGGATTTGACTTAAGTTTTACCAACGTCCTCACCAAAGATCGGAATGATCTTGTTTTTGAAGGAAAAAACAAGAAGTACGGGGCTTATCAGATGCGTAAGTCGAACGGCTGGGTTGTAGGAATTGCATTGTTATCTATTGGAGCTTTGGCTACA
>JBJXFC010000381.1:0-3848 GCA_046153915.1 Flavobacteriales bacterium | reverse complement strand
CAAAATCTTCAAAACCTACTTACTAATTGTGGTGCAATCTCTGTGCAACCTCTGTGTCCTCCGCGCCTCTGCGGTTAATTTTCCGTCGCGGAGCGACCCCTCAAAAATCCACCCGATAATAAAACACCGGCAAGAACCCCAATTGATACTCTTCCCGCACCGCCGTATTCGGATCATTGTTCTCATCTGGCGCATACGTAAGTTTTAAGATATTCTTTGTATTGAGCACATTCACCAGATCGAGTCCGATGTGATGCGTTACTTTTTTCCGATTGATCTTATAGTTGAGTTTGATATCCCACCGGAAGTAAGGATCAAATTGTTTGGTATTGCGAAGTGAATCCACAAACACCAATTCTCGCGCGGAATTGCTCGCAGTGATATCCGCTGGTCCATACCACCTTCCACCGGCAGTTGTGATCTTGGTTCCTGTTGTGATATAAGAACGCTCATTGACTTTCCACTCTTTGCTGATCAGCGCATTCACGGCATACTTTCCATTAAAATCCGTATTGCGCCAAACGCCATCGCTGCCCTGGTATTTCGATTCAAACAACGACGCTGTAAACAGGAACAGCCAGTTCTTCGCGAAGAATTTTTCGATTGTTAATTCGACCCCGAAGTTTCTTGCTTTGCCATTATTCGCAAGTTGTCCGGGAAAAATACGGCTAAATCCTGCACCTGAGTTGACCATGCTGAAAGAAGATGTTGTTGCTAATCCTTCTTCATTCGCAACCTCCACCGGAATATCAGATACACGCTGAAAATACACTTCTCCAAGAATGCGCACTTTACCCGCCACAATGGTTTGATAACTGGCCACTATGTGATCGCTCCAGGTAAAACCCATATTCCTGTTCAACTGCTTATATGAATTCAGTGTATCTGTAACCTGGTAGAAATACATATAGGAAGGCTGCAACTGACTATGTCTTCCAATTCCCAATGCGAGATGTTGGCTCTTCGTCAACTGATATCTCACGCCCAAGCGCGGTTCCGGCATTCCGATCTCGGTATTTTTCGCATAAGTTTCAGTCGCCTTCATATTGAAAACGGATTGATGTATTCCCAATGTCATCGTCAGATTTTCATTGGGACGCCATTTTATCTGGCTATATGGTTGAATAAACAAAGCATTGTCTTTTGAATTCCATCGCGTAGTCCATTGATTAAAATTGGAGGCGTTCGAATCCAAAACCAGCACGCTGTCCTGATGATTCCAGATATAATAATCCAGATTGATTCCGCTTTTCCATGTCAATTTACGGTTGATTTTGTAAGTGATGCTTGTACCGTTTGTAATGCGCGACTGACTGAAATTGTAGTCCAACAATGGAGTAAGTGAATCAACAACATATGCATTTTCCGTATTGAGATGGCGAAATACCAATTCGTGGTAACTGTCCACTTCGTCGTGCATAGCAGCAACAGTTGATTTCAAAAAAGTCTTCTCATTTATTGTTTTGGAATACGTCGCTCCAACTACGCCCATCTGTGTTTTGAAGTATTGATCGCGGTCGTTGTCACCGTAGATGTTGCGTTGATCAGGCGTTTTCTGATCACTGATGAGAATATCAATCGAACTTTTTCCACCTACTCCCCAAACGGCGAGTGATGCACTATTCTTTAGCGGAAAGAAAAAACGAAATGCGCCATCCTGGTAACGCGGCACCGCATCTGTACCAATATCAATACCCATTTTAGAAAACAACTCGATGGTACTGTAGCGATACGAAACGAGATAACTGCTTCCTTTTGTTTTACTCAACGGACCTTCAGCAAAAATTTCGGTTCCGAGAAAACCAAACTGTCCGCTGAATTCGTGTTTCTGATTGTTGCCATTGCGCATGCGAAGATCAAAAACTCCGGCAATACTGTTTCCATAATCAGCAGGAAAAGCGCCTGTATAAAAATCCGAATTTGCGAGGTATTTGTTGTTGATGATACTTACTGGTCCGCCTGCTGTCCCCGGAATATTGAAGTGATTCGGATTGGGCATATCGATTCCTTCCATGCGCCAAAGGACACCTTGCGGAGAATTGCCGCGAATCACAATGTCGTTGCGTGAATCATCTGCACCTTGAACACCGGCAAAATTGCTTGCCATACGAGCGGGGTCTCCGCGACTGCCCGCATACCGATCAGTTTCATCCACACTAAACTGACGTGCACTCACCGTGGCCATTTCGTTGAGCACTTCGCCTTCGCGTGTGGCCGAAATTTCTACGGCCTGCATCTCCACTGCAGATTCTTCGAGCTCGATAGAAAGGATCAATTCTTTGGCACTGCTCAACTCCACATTGTCCAGCACATAATCGTTGTACCCAATAAACCGACAGATAATCCGAATGCGTCCTACAGGAATATCTTGGATCTCAAATTTTCCATCCAGATCAGATGATGCGCCATTGATTAACACGGTATCCCGATAAACCACAACAGTCGCTCCCACCAGCCTGGACTTGGTTTCTGTATCGGCAATGGTGCCGCGGATGGATTGTGTGATTTGGGAGAACCCGGTGAAAGAAAGAAATGATGAAAAAACGAGAATGAAGAATTGGAGTGAAGATTTCATTCCGTAAAGAAAAGAAAATTCGCAGAACCTTCTATTTCAACATTCGAAATTTATGGTCGACTAATCAAAAATGAATCTATTCTTCATCCTCATCCTCCGAAAAAATCTGATTCATCACGTCCGCAAAAGACACCGATGAATCCAATATGCTTTTTCCGATCAATGAGTATTCAGCAAGTCCGTGCAACACAAATTCCATCATCATCAGGTGGTGTGATTCGTCGAGGCCCGGGCAGTATTTTTTGACAAGCTCACTCAGGGTTGGTACCTGGTAGAGCAACGACGCATATTCTTTCGATGAAAGATCGTTCATCAATTCGAGTTCATGACTTCCAAACCACGCAATGATTGGGCTGTATGGCGAATCAATTTTTTTGCGTTTGAAGGTCTCCGGATTCGGAAATATCTGTGGCAATTTTTTGCGGATCGACTGACCAAGAAGTCTGTGCGCCACAAACTGCGGACCTTCCTGTTCGCCTTCGTAAACGAGTTCCACTTTTCCCGTGATGGCCGGAATAATGCCCACCAGATCTCCAACGCGCGCGAGTGTTGTTTTTTCGCCGTTGAGAATGGCCCTGCGCTCTGCTGCACTCACCAGGTTTTCATAAGCCGAAATGGTAAGTCGCGCACTCACTCCACTTTTCTGATCGATGTATTCTGATTCTCTCGCTTCAAAGGCAATCATCTCCACCAATTCGGCTATCATCGCAGGCACCTTCACACGCTTTGTTTGTTCAGGTTTGATCTTCGCTTCCTGCATCGTGATCTCCTGCGAAATTTCGATGCTCTTGGGATAGTGCGTCGTAATCTGGCTCTGGATGCGGTCTTTCAACGGTGTAACAATGGAGCCGCGGTTGGTGTAGTCTTCGGGATTGGCTGTGAAGACAAACTGAATATCGAGATCCAGGCGCAACTGAAATCCACGAATTTGGATATCGCCTTCTTGCAAAATATTGAACAACGACACCTGAATACGCGGTTGCAAATCGGGCAATTCATTGATTACAAAAATGCAGCGATTGCTTCTGGGTACAAGACCAAAGTGAATCACACGTTCGTCGCTGTAACTCAATTTGAGATTAGCCGCTTTGATGGGATCTACATCGCCAATCAAATCGGCAATGGTCACATCGGGGGTGGCGAGTTTTTCTACATACCGATCGTTGCGGTGCAGCCAGGCTATTGGTGTTGCATTTCCTTTCTCGGCAATCAAATCAATTGCAAATCGCGAAACAGGATGCAACGGATCGTCATTCAATTCACTGCCTGCAAC
>JBJXFC010000376.1:0-16252 GCA_046153915.1 Flavobacteriales bacterium | reverse complement strand
GATGACATCCTATTTCATTCTTTTTAACTATTGATAATGCCCAGATAAACAAGGCATCTTTGAAACACTTAAGCGCATTGTTTATGAAGAATGTGAACAAGTTGGTGTATGTCGAAAAACCAGTTTAAAAGAGTAGACAAAATATAATCTCTATTATTATGAAAATCAAATTGAGAATGGTAAAGACATTGCTCTTTACAGCACTACTAGCGACCGTTTTTGTGGCGGTTTCATGCACAAAGAAGGAGGACTTCACCACGGACAATGTTCAGGATGTCATTAATTCTGAAAAACGTGACGAAGGATTTGGTGTGGCGGACAATGAGTCTTCAGAAATTGAAATGTTGCCAGATATATTTGTGGAGCAAATTAAAACGATTGGAGAAGTAAATACGCAAGATTGTACTACAGAGGTTCAAGTGATTTTACAAAATACAACTTGCACCAACTACCCAAACAAAGGCAATGTGCTATACTATAATTGGAGCTACACTCCGGATGGACCGTATTATGAGTCAACCCCTTCGTTAATTTGTAATCCTATATTCGTGCTCGGACCAGGCACAAGCTATCTGCGTATTTCAACACAGCCCAATGGTGGAGGAGCGACTTCTGAATTATACAGTAAAGGGCTTCCATGGTGTATCCCTGACGATAAGGAGTAAATTACTGTCTTATTCGATAGGGCCTAAAATTTCTTTGGTATTCGAAAATTACAAGGTTGAATTATATGGAAGTAGGCTCTAAGATCAATCGACTTATTAAGACAAGGAAATAGTGCCAAATTATACAAAGGCTGCCTGCATGGGTGGCCTTTGTTTTTGTTTATGAGAATTGGTGGAAAGTCAAAGTATGTTGATCATTAAAATTATAATTTCTGAAGGTGGTGTGCTACATTTTTGAACTAACAAATCAAAGGAATAAAGAGATAGCCAATTATTGAAAAAGCGTTTTTTCTTAAAACCTGAATGACACAAAGAGGCTGAATCGGGGATTATGGTATCAGTTCATTTGAAATAGTCTGCTTAGTTACCGCCGGATAGAATTCGACCTCAATAACTAAGAGGTATGAGAAACAACAAGACTTCTTGGTCTGACTTTCAAAAAACCAGCAAAGTGGAA
This sequence comes from Flavobacteriales bacterium, assembly GCA_046153915.1. Lineage (GTDB taxonomy): Bacteria > Bacteroidota > Bacteroidia > Flavobacteriales_D > Sanyastnellaceae > JANNVZ01. The sequence continues at coordinate 15,130 of JBJXFC010000376.1, read as the reverse complement.
GAATGCCTGTGTACTACAAATGGATGACAGCGGGTATTCTCAGAATCGGGATTTTCCGGTTTTATTCAACGCCTCCACACGCGATTGCACTTGAAGCTTTTCATAGAGTCTGCGAACGTGAGTACGGACGGTATTCACACTAATGAATAATTTATCCGCTATTTCTTTCATCCGGATTCCTGTAGCCAGGAGATCCAGAATTTCGTTTTCCCGATCACTTAATGTGACGCGTTCGTCAATGGGTTTGGGTTGAAATGATAGGACGAGTTTGCGTGCGATGCTTGGACTAATGGGTGATCCGCCAGTCAGCAGTAACTCTATGGAATCAAAAATTTCGTGTACAGGTGCGCGCTTCAGAATATAGCCTGTGGCTCCGGCTTTAAGTGCATCAAAAATGATTTCGTCGTCCTCATAAACAGTACACATCATAATTTGAATATCTGGAAAGTGTCGTTTGATATCTCGTGTGGCAATAATGCCCGACATTCCGGGCATGTTTATGTCCATAATGATGGCACAAGGGTTAATCAATGGGATTTGAGCTATGGCCTCTTCACAGGATGCAAACGAAACACAATCATAGCCCTCATTGCTGTTTAGTAAAAACTCCATGTTTTTTCTGAACACATCGTGATCTTCCACCAGTATGAGTTTTTGCTTTGTCATTTCGTTGTGTTGGCCTTGTAAATCTCCATTAAAAATTACCTATGTATATCATCCATTTGAATGACAAATGAAAAAAAAATCTTTATCAGCACATTAAAGCTGTATAACTTGCAATATGAGTTCCTGTCTCAACCCTGGGTCTAAAGGTGTAATCACAAACTCGCCATTCAAATCAAGCATGCGTCTTTTGATATTCTTTAATCCTTGTCCACCAATTGCGAATTGCCTGTTTTCCTCAGAAATTCCCTTGCCGTCATCCCAAATGGTGATGACCAATCGGCCTTCGATATAGGTCATGCCCATATTAGCTACAGTTGCCATTGAATGCTTTTGAGCATTATGTAATATTTCTTTTATACACATAAACAGATTTCTCCTTTGACCACTGCTGAGATGCACGAGTTCCTTATCCGAAGCATAGGAAAACGCTCCTTTAAGTCCGCTTACTATGAGAAAGCGCTCGAAATACTTTCGAATATGCTCCTGAAAATCGTCGAGGTAGTCTCCTTTTGGATCAAGAGACCAGATAATTTCGTCAACCTTTTCCAAAGCTTTTTGCACAGAGATTTCAATATTCAGCAAGCGCTTTCGTTCCTCATGACTAATTTCGGGATTGATTGCTTCTATTCGGCTCTCCAAAAGGAGGTTACTTAACTCAGCTCCCAGATCATCATGAACGTCAGAGGCTATACGCAACCTCTCCTGCGTGATACTATCTCGGCGCAATAATTCACGACCCGCACGCTCGTTGCGCTTCATATAATATCGGGCAAACATCCAAATTATAAGAGCAGCAAGTAAAATAACGAACACGGTCAAAACCCAAAACCTCTTAAACCAGGGTAGCTCAACAATAAATGGAATGGTTATAGATGCACTCCAATTGGAGTTATGTTTCTTCGCTTGAATTTCAAATTGATAGGAATCGGCCTGTAAGTTCGCAAAACGGAATTCAGAAGTTTTAGACTCAGTCCAGTGATCATTTGCCTTCAACCGATAACGGTAAACAACGGAATTCGGACTTGCAAATTCGATAGCCGAAAAATCCATTGTAACGTTTGCATCCTTTCCCTTTAGAATAAATCCTGAGGCATTCAGAAACTCATTAGAACTATTTAAAAGAGAATTCAGGCATAATCTGGGAACATCGTTTCGATTGACTTGATAACTAACCGGAATTGAGAACAGGCCTGCTTTGGTCCCTATGAAATATTTTCCTTGACACATCGATGCACAAATAATTTCATTCGACGGTAGTCCATCGTCAACATTCAGGCTGCAAATCATCCTTAGTTTGCCGGCTTCATAGCTTAAGATTGAAAGACCTTTGTCTCCAGTCACCAGTAAAGTGTCATTCTTTACATAAACATATCGGCATAGGTCACTGAGCAGCCCATCTACCTTATTGAATGAGTGAACGATTTTACCTTCATGCAGAATATGCAAACCATTGCCATAAGTTGCTATGAGCAGGTGATGATCTGATAGTTCTTTGATTCCGGTAATTTTTCCGCCAAAAAAGACTGATAACTCTTTGAAGCTTTTTAGTTCGTTATCAGAAACTACCTCAAACAATTCATTACCAGATTCAAACCACAAGTGATTATTTGAATCAAACATAGGATGTATTATCCTTTCCGCAGGTATTAATTCGGGTAGATAAGAATGAAAAAGACCATCTTTCTGGTTTAGCATAGCTAGTCCAAAGTAAGAGGCAAACACTTCACCCTTGCTATTTGCAATCAACTCTCGGTATGCACTCATTATTTTTTGAGTCGGAGTTTTCTTGGAATAAGAATAGTGCATCTCAAATACCCCATTTTTCCATGACATCACTCCTTCGCCCCCGCTCCACAATAGTTCTTCATTATTCCAAAGCATTGCCGATGATCCGGAAGCTATTCCTGATTTTATTTGATAGATACTTTCATAGTTAATCCCATCAAAAAAACCAACTGATCCAGTCTTTGTACGAATAAAAAGACCCTCATCGTTTTTCGGTAGCAATGAAACGATAGCGCCCTGTAATTGGGGCTCTGTACTCAACTTCAATGCATTATTCACGGACGAATTTGGTAACATCAAAAGTCCATCACTTACAGTTGCAAACCAAATGTTTCCTCCGTCATCTTTGAAAGCACGATTAATTTTATGCTCTTGTAAGATATGTTTATAGGGTAAAAATGTTCCATTGGAATATTCAATAAAAAGCATTCCTCCATCAGTGCATTGCAAATAGATATTTCCGTCAATGTCTATGGAGTATACTCGCGTACAATTCTCTAGCGGGAATGTTTTTCCCGGAATTAGGAGTCGTTTTTTTTTATGCTCATCCAGAGTATAAAATCCATCACAAGCCAGAAACATAGGGAATTTTGCTGCTTCGTTCATGGTTGCCAGAGCAATATTCGAACACGTAGGCAACGTTTCAAACTGTATGAATTTACCTGATATATATGACGCTAACCGGAATTTACTCGCCATGATAATTTCGCCATTTCTTTCGGAGACGAATGAAACACCGGTCAAGTCAGATATCGAAGAGGTGACTACATTGTTCGTATCTATCATCGCGTAAACTCCTCCCACTCCTCCCAACCATAGATTTCCATATTTATCTTCGGCCATACTCTGAATACCAGACTTCACTTTTATGTCTGAGAGATAAGAAAAGTTATTTTCATTATAAATGCGATCGTTGAACCAAAAAGAAGCGGTTCCATTCAATGTTAAGAACCATATTCGACCTTTAGAATCTTCGAACAACCTAATGATTTCTAAATCCGTCAGACCATCGTGAATGTCATAATTCCAAAAGCGCTTACCATCAAATCTGCTGACCCCGTTTTCTGTTGCGAACCACATATAACCCTTCCGATCCTGAATCAAATCATAGACTAGATTTGACGGAAGACCATTTTCGATGGTATAACTCTTATGTTTTTTAGTATTGTCTGAAGACTGTGAATTAGCAGGAAGAATGAATGCCGCGATAAATGAAATCGTGAAAAAAGGTCCTCTTAACACGCCGCATAGAATCCGAATCATATTTAATCTAAAGAATGAAATGCCCGACAAATTTAGCCTGCATTTCGATAATCCCTGTGATTGTCTTCGATTTCGTACATAATAGATGAAATTAGCGGATATTAAAGTTCTTTGCGAAAAGCTCGGGAGATGCATTCAGGTTTCGAGCACCGAGACGCAGCAACATAACGCGTTTGTTCCCTTACAATCTTGGAATACCGACCATTCGTTGTGCAATCGAAACGAGCAAAGGCCACACTGTCATGCAGGATCCAGGAAATCAAGGTCAGGATAAAATAGTTGCAGTGGGTTATTCGGTTGGAAAAGCTCTTGTGGGCAGATATACGTCCGAAGGATCGGTAGATCATGAAGAGTTGCTTCAAAAAGCCCTGGCATTTTATTCAAATCCTCCTGATGATTTCATTTTTGCTAGTCTGAATTGTCTCAGAACAAACGATGACATCGAGCTCTATGCAACAGATGGTCGGTTGGTTTTATCACGGAATTTTCAGAACGAAATCAGCGTCAATGAAACGTCTGCCATCTGGAAGGAGGAATGTTTGTGCTAAGAGACGGAAATTATGTGCAGCGCATTCAATTGCGTTAGTGGTTATTTCGTATCCTTCCACTTCCAAAGATGAAGGCAGGCAAAGGTTCGATAAGGACTCCATTTGGAGGATAGCCTGATCATGTCTGCCTTCATTTTTTTGGGATCGGTGTTGTCGAGTTTGTAGAGTCTGGTCATCGCTTGTTGTATTCCCAGATCATCTACCGCAAATACATCTTCAAATCCCAAGGTGAACATAAGCAACATTTCAACCGTCCATTTGCCAACTCCTTTTATTTGAACAAGTTTTGACATAACTTCTTCTGCTGTCATTTTGTGAAGTTTGGCGTCTGTCAAACCTTCTGCCAGGAAAAACTCACACACATTGCGCATATAGTGTGTTTTGGAATTACTAAGTCCGATTGAACGCAACTTGTCAAATGGTAAATCCAAAACGTGTTGAGGCGTTATTTTTTTGCCAGGGAAGAGATCGTTGAATCTCCCACGGATCACATCCGCCACTTTGGTGCTTAGTTGCTGTGACATGATAGAATAGCAGAGCTGGAGCCAAACGTCTTTTCTGCGCACGAGTTCGTATGGCTCCTGATTTCTAAGTATGGAAGCAATTTTTTTGTCCTTTTGCAAATGCTTTAAATATTCCATGGCCGAGAATTGTAGTTTGAAAATGATCATGTAATGGCGACCTGATTTGTATTGCAGGTCAATTATACCGTTCTTTTGCGCGAAGAAACGAAATTTTACCTTATGGCCAGAATTCTTACAGGTGTTCAAAGTACAGGTGTTCCGCACCTTGGAAATATACTGGGGGCTATCGAACCGGCGATTGCCGATAGCATGAAACCCGAGAACGATGCTTTTTTGTTTATAGCGAATTTGCACTCCCTTACGCAGATTAAGGATGCTGCGATTATTCGTGAATACACCTATTCTGTGGCTGCAACCTGGCTGGCTTTTGGTTTTGATGTGAATAAGAACACACTCTACCGCCAAAGCGATGTGCCGGAGGTTGCAGAATTGACATGGTATCTGAGTTGTTTTACACCGTTTCCCATGTTGGCCAATGCGCACAGTTTCAAAGACAAGGCGGATCGATTGAGTGACGTAAATGCTGGTCTATTTGTGTATCCTGTTTTAATGGCGGCTGATATCATTTTGTACGATGTCAATTTTGTGCCAGTCGGAAAGGACCAGGTCCAGCATCTGGAAATTGCCCGCGATATTGCATCTGCTTTCAACAACAAAATGGGCGAAACCTTTGTGTTACCAGATTATACGTTGAGCAAGGAAACTATGTACATTTTGGGCACGGATGGCCAGAAAATGAGCAAAAGCCGCAACAATTTCATCAATGTTTTTTTGCCGGAAAAACAACTGAAGGACGCAATCAACAAACAAATAATCACAGACAGTTCCGCCCTGGAAGATACAAAGGTGGCTGAGGGTTCGGTGTTGTTTGAATTATACAAAACTGTTTCACCGAATGATCGTTCGGCAGAACTAAAAGCGAAACTGGAAGCTGGTGGTTATGGCTGGGGGCATGCCAAAAAGGACCTGCTCGATGCCATTCTCACGCGTTTTGAAAAGCAAAGAAAAGAATACGATATGTATATGGCCGACAAAGCCGAGTTGGATCGCCAACTTCACATTGGAGCTGAAAAGGCAAGGGTTGTGGCCAATGCGACTTTAAAGAGAGTAAGGGAAAAGCTGGGGTACTAAAAATTTCTTTTTGGTCTTGAATGTCCGCCAGATGAATTTTTGGAAGCAGTGGAATTACCAATTCCCGGGGACTTTAGTTTTTTGGCCGCTGGTTTAGGATTTGCTGTTGGCTGAGTCGCTTCAGGATTCTTTGGCTTTAGCGGCCCACGCTTATAGACGATCAACCCATTCAAAAAATTGCGCAGTATCTGATCGCCGCACTCTTTGTAGTTGGGATGATCTTCACTTCTGAAAAAAGCATTCAGCTCTGAAGTGCCAATTTCATAGTTGGACAACTTGAGTATCTCAACTATATCGGTATCTTTTAACTGAAGTGCTACACGCAATTTTTTAAAAACATCATTGTTGTTCATCGTTGTCAAATCTACGAAGGATTGAATAAAAAAAGCCGCCCTGTGAAGGAGCGGCTTTTATTCAATGTAGTTTGATTATTCTTTAATACCCACGAGGTCAAATACGAAAGCATATTCGAGGGCTACTTCTTTCAGTGCTTCAAAACGTCCGCTTTTACCGCCATGTCCTGCATCCATGTTGCAATGGAAAAGAAGGACATTCTGGTCAGTTTTCATTTCGCGCATTTTGGCCACATATTTAGCCGGTTCCCAATACTGAACCTGACTATCCCAATAGCCACTTGTAACAAGGATATTAGGGTAATTTTTCTTTTCGATGTTGTCGTAAGGTGAATATGATTTCATGTAGTCGTAATACTCTTTGTTCTTCGGATTGCCCCATTCGTCAAATTCAAATGTTGTAAGTGGAATGGATTCGTCCAGCATCGTAGTTATCACATCCACAAATGGTACAGCACTGATTATACCCGCCCACAAATCCGGACGCATATTGGTTATCGCACCCATCAGCAATCCTCCGGCGCTTCCGCCCATGGCGAAGAGTTTGTCTTTGGCCGAAAATTTATTGGCAATGAGATATTCTCCACAGTCAATAAAATCATTGAATGTATTTTTCTTCTTTAAAAGTTTACCATCTTCATACCAGGCGCGTCCCATTTCCTGGCCACCACGTATATGTGCAAGTGCAAAAACAAAACCACGGTTCAACAAAGTGAGTCGGGTAGAGGAAAATGCTGCATCCATGCTGGCTCCATAACTGCCATATGCATAGAGCAATGTTGGTGCGCTGCCATCAATCTTGGTTCCTTTTTTATAAACGATACTCACGGGGACTTTAGCGCCATCACGCGCAGTTACCATCACACGTTCGCTCACATAATCTTGCGGATTGTGTCCGCCAACTACTTCCTGTTGTTTCATCAATTGACGGGTTTTATCCGTCATGTTGTAATCAAAAGTGCTGGCGGGTGTTGTCATACTGCTGTAACCAAATCGCAGCACATCGGTGTTAAAGTCTGGATTAGCACCCACTCCTGCAGAATAGGCAGGATCGGGAAATTCGAGATAGTGTTCGGATTTATCAGCCCATTTGATGATACGGAGTTGATTCAACCCGTCTTTACGTTCATCGACCACAAGGTAGTTATTGAAAATTTCAATGCCTTCCAGCAAAACGTCGTTGCGATGGCCAATCACCTCTGTCCAGTTTTCTTTGGTTGTGGCATTTTCCGGACATTTCATCAAACGGAAATTTTTGGCTTGCCAGTTGGTGGAAATATAAAATTCATTTCCATAGTGATCAATGCTGTATTCGTGATCTCGCTCGCGTGGTTGAATTACCCGGAATGCACCAGAGGGGTTTGTAGCATCTAAAACACGGTATTCACTGCTCAATGTTTGATTGCTGCCAATCACCATGTATTTTTTGCTTTTGGTCTTGTACACAAAGCAAGAAAATTCTTCATCAGCTTCTTCATACACCTTTACGTCTGTATTCTGTGGCGTTCCCAAAGTATGTCTCCAGATTTGGAATTCACGCAAGGTTTTTGGATCCTTCTTCACATAAAACAAAGTTTTGTTATCGCCCGCCCACGTTGGACTTCCTGCGAGTCCTTCCAATTTGTCGTTCAGCACTTCGCCAGTTTCGAGATTTTTGAAAGATGCGGTATAGATGCGTCGACTTACTATATCCTCACTCCAAACCATAAGTTTGTTGTCGTCGCTTACGTCCAATCCGCCAAGAGCCCAGTAGTCGTGCCCTGCGGCAAGTGCTGGACCATCTACAAGCACTTCTTCTTTGCCACTTTCCATTGAGTCTTTTTTGCGGCAATTAAATGCATAGTCTTTTCCGGATTCAAAACGGGTGTAGTAAAAATATCCATTGTCTTTTACAGGGACACTCTGATCATCTTCTTTAATGCGGCCCTTCATCTCTTCAAACAACTTGGTTTGAAAAGCATCGGTATGACCCATTACTTTTTTGGTGTAGTCGTTCTCAGAGTTGAGATATGCCAATACGTCTTTGGTTTGCTGATCGCGTTGATCTTCGGGTGCGTTTTTCTGTTCGTCAGAAAGGCGCATCCAGTAATAATTGTCTACACGTGTATCACCGTGTTCTGTGAGTTCTTTGGGTTCTTTTTTAGCCATAGGTGCCGGAGGCAATTCGCGTTTGGGTGTTGTTGGTTGGGTTGGTTCATTCGAACATCCAGCCGCGAAAGTAAGCGCTACAAGCCAAGTCAATTTGAAAATGGGTTTCATTGGTTTAATGTTTGGCGCAAAATACCCTTAAAATTTCTACATGAATAACAAATGGTATGAATGGTAGTATGGTAAAAAGACGCTTTTTAAAAACCCCAAACAAAAAAACGCGGCGAAGGCCGCGTTTCAAATTCTATTCTCAAACTTAGAATCCAATCGTAATTCCCAATTGATAGGTGTAGCGGTCGGTATGCGACTCCATTGTTTCGAAAGTAATCTTGGATTCATCAACAACCTGAATACTCTCCTGATCTACATAGTTGGCAGGTCCGCCCAACAGGTTTTCGAATCTACCGTCGACAAATACATTGGGAGCAATGCGCACGCGTAAACCTGCGGCCCAGCCAATGTTGTAGGTGAGATCAAAGTGCTGTCGGATATCGTTGTTGGCTTCAGTATAGCCATTGCCATTAAGTGTAATATCCGTTTTGGTCTTATACATGTCGATACCAGCCAACACTTCGCCATAGGGTTGAATCATTCCATTGAATGGACGGAAACGTCCCAATAATTGAAAACGGTTGTTATTGCTGCGGATGCGCATGGTTCCTTCTTCGTAAATGCTGTCGCCGGCCATGTCTGTGCCCACAAACGCACTCACGTCTTCATCCTGGCTGCCCATGCTGTTCCATGCGAGACCAAATCCTACTTCAAAAGGAGAATTACCCAAGGGACCGGCGAAAGATCCGGCAAGCCCTGCCGGATAACCGTCGTAAACATGGCCGAATTGGCCGCGCGGTTGGGATACCTGTGCACCAAAACTCAAGGTTGGGCGCCTGCGTTGCTGAGCTGAAAGATCGTTCGCAACGAATACAAGAAACAGGATGGCGGTAATGTGGAAAATGTTTTTCATAATGAAAAAATTTTGATTTGCCAATGTCCGTAGCCAAGCATTGTGCCAATGTGGGCAAATTTATCTCTAAAAAGTAGAAATACCCAAGTTTTCAATAGAAAAACGGGTCGCAAATATGTATCTAATACGCGATATATCAGCAATTTGAAGTAGTGAAATGCAGAATATCTACAGCTGAAGGGCGAAACGCAAGACTGCACCCGGTAGGTGTAACAAAGCCTTTTACGATATCCAAAATACCTTATTTTCGGCTCCTTCAATGATTGAAACAGAAACACCTCGAATTCTGGTTACCGGTGCTGCCGGACAACTGGGCATGGAATTCCAGCGCATTGCTCCTCAATTCCCTGAATTTGATTTTCATTTTGCATCGCGCATGGATTTGGATGTTACGCTCGAAAGCCGCGTCCACAATTATATCCAAAGCGTTGCACCCGAAGCGGTGATTAATTGCGCTGCTTATACCAATGTTGAGCGCGCAGAAGATGATCGTGAAAATGCCGATTTAGTCAACGGAATGGCTTCTCGTTTTCTGGCATCGGCATGTGCCGAATCCAACGCCCTTCTGGTCCATTTTTCGACAGATTATGTCTTCGATGGTAAAAAGTCAACACCGTATCTGGAAACGGATGAAGTGAATCCCCTCAATCATTACGGAATGAGCAAACTACAAGGAGAACGTGAAATTGACGGGATTTTGGAACGGCACCTGATACTCAGAACGTCCTGGCTTTATAATATTTATGGTCACAATTTCTACAAAACAATGATGCGCCTTGCGAAGGAACATGGCAAATTGAGGGTGGTAAGTGATCAAAAGGCATCGCCAACTTTTGCAGGCTCATTGGCGATGGATGTTATGCGGATTTTGCAACGAAGTATAATTAAAAGAGAACATCTTGAATACGGATTGTACCATTATTCGGAGGATGGCGAAGCTTCGTGGTTTGAATTTGCCGAAGCAATTGTAAAACAACACGGCATGGATATACCCGTGCATCCGGTTACAACGCAAGAATATCCGACAAGGGCTGTTAGGCCGGTCTATTCAAAACTCAACAATGACTTATTTAAGTCTGTTTTTAATCTGCCTCATCGCACGTGGCAACAAGGTCTTCAACAATGCATAGAATCAGAATACTAGGAATATGAATACAACCGAAACGGTAACCAAAGAAATATCAGAAAAAGCAAAATCCTGGCTTTCATCCGAAGTTGACGAAACAACTCGCACAGAAGTACTGCGCCTGTTAGATGGTAGTCCGAATGATTTGCTCGAAGCTTTTTACGGTGACCTCGAATTTGGCACTGGAGGATTGCGCGGTATAATGGGAGTGGGCACTATGCGCATGAATCGATATACGGTCGGCATGGCCACACAGGGATTGGCCAATTACATCCACCAACAATTTCCGAACAAAAGCAATGCAGTAGCCATCGCTTTTGACTCCCGCAACAATTCTCCCTTTTTTGCAAAGACGGCCGCCGATGTATTGAGCGCAAATGGCATCCGTGTTTTTTTGTTTGATGAGTTGCGGCCAACCCCGCTGTTGTCTTTTGCGGTGCGTTATTTAGAATGTCAGGCAGGGATTGTTGTTACCGCTTCGCACAATCCTCCTGAATACAACGGGTACAAAGTGTATTGGGATGATGGAGCACAAGTATTGCCGCCGCACGACAAAGGGATTATCCAGGAGGTTCGCAAGGTGTCATCACTGGCAGATGTGAATTATGAAAGCAATAGCGAGTTGATTCAATCCATCGGAAATGAGGTCGAAGAAGCATATTATTCTGAGCTGCAGAAAATCATACATGCGAAGGAGGAAGTAAAATCGGCCAGCGATTTGCGGGTTGTGTATACCTCTATACATGGCGCAGGAATTACAATGATTCCGGAGGCTCTTAAACGTCTTGGATTGCAACATCTTTTTATTGTAAAAGAACAGGCCATTCCAGATGGAAATTTCCCTACTGTAAAATCTCCTAATCCTGAGGAAAAGGAAGCATTGGATTTAGCATTGAAACTTGCAGTGAAGGAAAATGCAGATCTTGTTTTGGGAACAGATCCGGATACAGATCGTGTAGGTCTTGCAGTGCGCAATGATCAGCATGAACTTGTATTGTTAAATGGCAACCAGGCTGCGTGTTTATTGGTTTATTACGAGCTGATGCAACACAAAAGAATGAACACATTGACGGGTAAACAATACGTTGCAAAAACAATAGTTACTACAGACCTGATTGAAGAGATTGCGAAGTCATTTCACGTAAAGTGGTACAATACTCTCACAGGTTTTAAATACATTGCCGGTGTTATTCGGGAACTTGAAGGCAAAGAAACTTTTATTGCTGGCGGGGAAGAAAGTTATGGATATTCTGTAGGAGAATTTGTGCGGGATAAAGACGCTGTGTTATCCAGTGTGAAGATGATAGAAATTGCGGCATGGGCCAAGGCAAATAAAACAAGCCTGTGGGGAATGCTGATGGACATATATCTGCAATTTGGTTTGTATCATGAAATGCTTGTAAGTATCACCATGAAAGGTCTGGATGGGCTCGCACAGATCAATGAAAAGATGAAACAACTGCGAAGCAACCCACCTGCAGTTTTGGCAGGCAGCCCTGTTTTACAAATGATAGATGTGCAAAACAATACGGTGCACAATCTTAAGGATGGAACAACAACAGAATTTGGTTTGCCTTCTTCCAATGTGTTGCAGTTTTTGCTCGAGGATGGAAGCAAAATTTCTGCACGCCCCAGCGGAACAGAGCCAAAAATTAAATTTTATTTTTCGCTAAGGGAAAAATTAATATCCAGAGAAAACTACAAGGAACAAATTACGAAGATGGAAACACGTATGATGGCTATTCAAACAGAATTGGGATTGTAACTAAGATTCATCGATACAATGAAAACACATTCACTCAAACTTACGCTCTTCCTGGCGGCGGCACTGGTTTTGGTTTTTCAAAATTGTTCTCCAAAGAAGCAAACTTCAGCAGGCATCAATGCTCCGCGACAACGGGGCACCTACACCTATGAAGGAGGAGATGGAACATCCTTTGAAACTGCTGTGATCATCCTGGAAAAATCGTCAGGTACAGGCATTGATGCCGAATATGCCTGGATAGATTTGAATTTTCCCGGTAACAGTATTCTGAGTCAGTCACTGGTAAACCATGGAGGACATGCGTATGACGTTATTGAGTTCAGGGATGCCAACAAAAAAAGTCACTCTATCTATTTTCAGATTGATAATTTCTTTGGCAAATGGTGAGTTGTGCCTTGCGCTAATAATTCCAAAAGATGGCCAAAGAAAATAGATACAGCAGGCATTTGGCATTGCCGGGCTTTACTCTGGAAAGTCAGGAGAAATTGCAAAGGTCATGCGTTGCTATCGTTGGTTGTGGTGGACTTGGAACCCCTGTAGCGATTTATCTTGCTGCTGCCGGAATTGGCCGATTGATTTTGATTGACCACGACAATGTGAGTCTGTCCAACCTTCAGAGACAGGTCTTATTTACAGAGAATGATATTGGTCAAAGCAAGGTTGAACGAATGACCAGACGACTGCTTGAACTTAACAGCTCCTGCGAAATTGTTTCACAAAACGTCGCCATATCTGCAATTAATGCAGTCGATCTTTTAAAAGAGGCAGATGTGATTCTGGATTGCAGTGATAATTTTCCGACGCGTTATCTGCTGTGCGATGTTTCACTCAAATTAGGTATTCCGGTTGTTTATGGCGCTATTCATCAATTTGAAGGACAGGTCGCTGTTTTTAATGCCCGTCGCGATATCAACTACCGCGATTTGTATGCGCAGCCGCCTATGCCTGAAGTGGTAGAAAATTGCGAAACAGGCGGTGTTTTTGGCACATTGGCCGGAATCATGGGTAGCATGCAAGCCAATGAAGCATTAAAATTATTGAGCGGATTGGGTGAAATTTTAGATGGAAAAGTTTGTTATTTCGATGCCGTATCGAACCGAACACATACTTTTGAAGTCAGCGAAAATCCTCACAATTTATACCGCAGGAAAAATGCTGTCCAAATCGAATTAATAGATTACGAACTATTTTGTGGAACAAAAAAAACAGAATTGTATAATATGAACGAAATTAGTGTGCAGGAATTAAAAGCCATGATGGATTCGCAAGAAGATTATCAATTAATTGATGTTCGCGAGCCGTTTGAATTCAACGAAACGAATCTTGGTGCACTGTTGATTCCAATGAATAGAATACCAGAGAGGGTAAATGAAGTCTCAAAAGAAAAAAAGGTTGTGGTACATTGCAAAGCGGGAACTCGCAGCGCGAATGTGATACACTACCTGGAATCGCAGCATGGATTTACAAATTTGTCGAATCTGAGAGGTGGAATTATGGCCTGGGAACAGGCGTTTGGTAAGCCCTGATTTAATGCAGATCAAAGGTCTTAGTGAGGTCAGAATTGGGCACAGTTGAATGACATCCGATGCATGCCGCTCCTTTATCGGTTGAACTCACCAAAGTCCTTCCATCTGGTAATATTTCGGCCCAAATCCAACCAGATCCTGCATCGGGATGAGCGTCGTCTTTTTTCATAATAGCGACTTGAATAATCTGGTCACCAGAATAAATGTCTTTCACGATGAGGCTGCCATTTGGAACCGATTCCGCTAACGGAACATTTTCCATATCGTCCAGAAAGTCTCTGAAAATTTGATTATAACGAAGCCTGAAAAAGCCGTGTGGACTCGGAGAAATTCCGGGAAGCATGGCGCTGTCTGCAAAATAATAAATGGCTTGGTTTTGTGCTTCTTCATAAAGCAGGGTATCTTGCTGTGAGGTATCGCGATCATGTCTGCATCCCAGTGCATAGATCGCAATCAATCCTACAAGAAAAATTGGCAACTTCTTATTCATAGATTCCTGAATTTTAGAATGACGAATTATCTATTTTCGGAATAATCAACTTCACGAAGAAGTGCGCCTTCCTGACTATAGGTAGTCCACAACCCGGTTTTTTCTCCGGCTGTATAAAAACCACGCGTATCAAGTTTTCCATTTGAGTAAAACTGAATCCATTCTCCTTCTTCCTTTCCATCCGCGTAATTTGCAACAATGCGCGGCTGACCATTTTCGAAAAAAGTTTTATATGGACCATGCCATACCCCATTCAAATAGGTATTGATGCTAAATGGATTTCCGTTTTTGTGATAGGAATACGATTCGCCGGTGCGAACACCATTGCTGAATCGAACATCTGTATAAGGATGACCGTTGTTATAAAATTTAACCAGCGCTTTTTTCTCGTTGGTTTTTTCGTCGTAGAATGTTGAGACTTTATGAAAACCGGATTCATAAGTTGAATCAACATGTTCTACAGTTCCTGCAATGGAAAATGAATATTCCTGAGTTTGAGTGGAAGACTTTTTTGATTCATCGTTTTCTTTTCCGTCGCCACAATTCATCAGAAAACATGATAACGCTATATAAATAATGAATTTATTCATGGTTTATTTCTTCCGACTGATGGTGTAATGAACTAGATCACGAAGTGCAAATTTCGCATCATTGTCTGAAAAACTATCCAGAATGGCCAGTGCTTCATCGCGAAATTCTTCCATTTTTTTCATGGCATAGGCAATTCCGCCGTTTTTTTCTACCTGTTCGAGGAGAATGTTGACCTGCGAGGCGCTGGTGT
>JBJXFC010000367.1:0-5295 GCA_046153915.1 Flavobacteriales bacterium | reverse complement strand
ATTGCCAAATTCATTGAGAAAAGGGGCGAGGGACTTCATCATTTGGCATTTGGTGTTGTGGGCCTGGAAAGCCGTGTTGAGGAAGAGATGGAAAAAGGATTTCGTCCTCTATCTGAGTCCAAAGATGGTGCTGATAACAAACGAATTGTATTTTTGCATCCGAAAACAACCAACAATGTATTGGTTGAATTGTGTGAAGATAAATCTAGCTAGAAAATGGTCGTAGCCATTACCTTCACTCTTTAAAATTTTCGCTTCGGGCGCTCTTTTGCACCATATTGAATCTTGTTATAGTAATCTTGTTTCTTCTTGCCGATAGGCGTTTCATAATAAGGTCTTTCTACGCGACAAGAAGTAAAAATGATCATCGCCACTACAAAAGGTACAACACACTTTTTCATATCGTTTCTTTCTTTTGAACATAGATACAGGTAAGGTCGACACCTTCGCATTGTATCAGCCCAAGTCGTACTTTTGCCGGACGAATAAACATATCAACCGACTAACTGAATTTACCCCATGGCGGAGAAGAGAACAGAAATCACAGATTTAGGAGAATTTGGGCTTATTGAACGAGTAAAAAGTAGCTTTTCCCTACAAAACAGTACATCACTGGTAGGTATTGGTGACGATGCTGCATTAATTGCCAGTGGCGAAGATTATCTATTAGTCACCACCGATATGCTACTAGAGAGCGTACATTTTGATTTGTCGTATATGCCACTCCAGCATCTGGGCTACAAAGCTGTGGTAGCAAATGTGTCGGATATTGCTGCGATGAACGGCAAGCCCGAACAAATTACCGTGGCACTGGCTTTTAGTAACCGATTTTCACTGGAAGCGATCGACAGTGTGTACGATGGGATTCGTTCTGCGTGCGAAAATTATAAAGTTGATTTGGTGGGTGGAGATACATCTGCCTCTGCTTCTGGTCTTGTGATTTCTATAACCGCTTTGGGAAGAGTTGGCAAAGGGAAAGAAACACTTCGCAGCACCGCTAAAGTGAACGACATCATTTGTGTAACCGGAGACTTAGGGGCAGCCTATTTGGGACTGCAAGTTCTCGAGCGCGAAAAACAGGTGTTTCTTACGAACCCTGAGATGCAACCTGATTTAGAAAAATATGAATACCTCGTGGGGCGTCAACTAAGACCAGAAGCGCGAATGGACATTGTACACGAACTGGCAGATAAGAAAGTGGTTCCAACTGCAATGATCGATATCTCTGATGGGCTCGCCTCAGAGTTACTGCATCTTAGCAAAAGCTCTGGGGTGGGAATCAAAATATTCGAAGATAAAGTGCCAATTGATGCGGGTGCTTTTGAAACAGCCATTGAGTTTAAAATTGACCCAATAACCTGTGCGCTGAATGGTGGCGAAGACTACGAGTTGCTTTTTACTATTGCCCCCAGCGATTATGAAAAATTAAAAAATCATCCTGATATCCACTTCATCGGGCATGTGCATAACAATCCACAACAAAATGTAATGGTGACCAAACAAGAGACTATTGTGCCATTAACAGCTCAAGGTTGGAATCACTTTTCTAAGTTATAAACTAATCCTCGGGGTAAGGAATGAAAACGAAGCGAGTAAATTCTTTGTCTACGACAAATAGGCAACAAAACTCATCAGGATCTTTGTAGGCACTCACAAAATCATCTATCCTCTCTTTAGCGATGAGTTCGCGCTGTACAAACTCGTCCATGAAAGAGGCAAAATAATTCCAATCCAATTGCAGGGAGATCTTGTCGATTAACAACTGTCCGATCGGCACCACTTCCTTTGAAATAGCGAAAATGGGATAAGCGAAACCAGCCTTTCTGATTTGATAGGAAGCTTCTTTCAGGGTATCTGCGGCATTCACAAAATCAGCACTGATGGTGCCCAGGTATTTTCCGCTTAGCTCAGGGTCATTGTTCATGGGCATTTCCATTCAATCTCAAAATTAGTAATTGCTGATAAAATCGGTTGCATGCGCATTAAGCAAAGGAAAAAACAATTGAAATTCCTGATCAAACTCTTTGTAAAACTGTTGGAGTTCTTCCGTTGCCTCATTCATTTTAGAGTCAAATTTAGATCGCCTCGTCATGCCACTCAGCGCTTGTTGAATACCTTCTAATTTGCCATAGTTAACCAGCCAATTGCCTCGCATCATGTGAGGCAACATCCATTTCACTTGTTCCGGCAAAATGGCTTCACTTTTCGTTAGATATCCATAACACGCGGCTGCAAAATCGGAGAGTGGCTGATGGTGATATATATTCCAATTAACTGCCAAAAGGTGGTCATAGAACATATCAATAATTACAGGTGCATAGTGTCTATACTTAGGGCGAAGCCGATCTTTACTCAGTTTTACAATGGGGTGCCGATCTGTAAATTCATCTATTTCGCGGTGCAAGGAAATACCTTTCACAATACCTGGCGAAAAACGAGACGACAAGTCGCGGCCCCGGACGAAGTCACCAATAAAGTTGCCCAATTGTATTTCGGGGTCATCGGCCGATAAGTAAAGATGCGCGAGAAAGTTCATTGAGGCCTCGAATGTACTGCAAATTCATGTTAGGCTATTTTTATTCGCAAATAAATTGTTGACTTTTGACACAAACAACTGATTTATGGCGCTGCTGGAACAACTCAAACTGCTGGTGAATCTTGCTCGAATAGATGGTGATATGGCCGAACGGGAAAAAACCTATATCACCAATATTGGCAAGGCCAACGGTTTTCCCGAATCATCAGTGTCTACGTTGTTCTACCAATCTCACGAAATCATCATTCCGGATAATTTGACCGATGATCAACGGTTTGAGTATATTTTTAGCCTTGTGCAATTGATGAAAATTGATGAGCGGCTCTACCAGGAAGAAATCAAATTTTGCTCAAAGATTGCAGCCCGCCTTGGGTATGCGCAAGATGTTCTTTTTGAACTGATGCTCAAAGTAAAAAGTACAGATACCGATGCTGATAAAGTGGCATTGAAATTACTCACGCAACAGTATTTGCGACAAAAGTAAATTGTTCCTTCGCCATAACGGATAAGAGCAATCGTCTAACCCAATTTGAAGATTATTGGGAGTGTATAACGCTGCCTAACTGGCTGTCCTTTTTGTCTCCCCGGATTCCATTTTGGAGCTTGCTTCATGACTCTTAAAACTTCTTCATCGCAGCCCCCACCAATTCTCCTAATAATTTTTGATTCTGTAATCGTTCCGTCCTTTTCTATAATGAATTGAACAAAAACCTCACCTTGTACGCCACCTCTCCGAGCTTCGACAGGATAGTTCATTGTATTCGCCAAAAAACGATAGAACTCAGGCAACCCTCCAACTGGCACCGCAGATTCCTCGACTACTGTGAAAACTATGTCCATCCTCTTATTGGCGAGAGCCATCTTGAAGTCCTGGGGCACTGCAACGCCATTTTGTTGCGCACTTTTCCAAGTAGAAAAACTAGCCAGTGATGTTTTTATTGACTCTTCAATTATACCCACGCTTGGGTCTATCTTGGCCAACATAAACTCACCATTATTTTGAATTGTAAAGTGCAGATACACTAGAGAATCACCAATTGATCGAATGACGTCCTCGTTATTCAAAACTTGAAATACATCTTTGTAGAATTGAGTCCACTCTCCTCTATATTGAGCATCTCTCTCTGTTAAACCCGGTATAACTATTCTAGTTGTCGTGTCTGCAAACAATTTCGTTTTTGCAGGTTGAAAACTCGCAAAATCGAGCGGGTCAAGCTCAATCACTCCTCTTTCAATTTTGACCTGAAATTTATCATTGGCTCCTAACTCGATGACGCTCGTCTTGTATCCTATTCGGGACACAGCCAAAGCGTTATGATTCTGTCGTACAGATAGTCTAAAATAACCTAAAACATTGCTTGCGGCACCGATCAATGTCCCTGGAACAACAACATTGGCATTGCTGATTGGTTTTTGTGTTTCCTTATCAATCAAGCGCCCTAAAATTTCACGCTCTTGGGCACCTGCCCATTGGTAATTCAAGAAAAAAAGAATAGTCAAAGCGAAGTTTTTCATCACGAAAAAATGAACTGCAATTTAGCTAGCTTTAGTGATTGCTGAAAACCAAAACCCCTCATCCTTCGAATTATGTCGTTAATGCAAGGGTTAACGATGCTGATCAATTAAAACGACATTCCCGTCAGGGTCAGTGATCGTAATGCTTGCAGGTCCAACCGTTTTTTCGTCAGCTTCATTATTAATCTTTAGCCCCTTACTCTTTAGCTGACGCTGAATCTCTCTCACATCATCAAACGTCTCAATATTTTTGGCGTTCTCATCCCACCCTGGATTAAATGTTAAAATGTTGCCTTGAAACATTCCTTGAAACAACCCAATCAACGAATTTCCATTCTTCATGATCAGGTAGTTTTTTTCGAGGGCGCCTCCAAAAACACTAAAGCCCAGGTTTTCATAAAATTGTTTTGAAGCCTTAATGTCCTTGACACTAAGGCTTACAGAAAATGCTCCTAATTTCATAGTCTCTTTTTTTTGTTTGGCGATTATTGGATTGATGTAGAGCCCAAATACAAATGCGGCAATAAGGCCCAGTGCTAGTAGAGTTGTCTTTTTCATTTTTTCTTAAATTATCTTCACTCATTTATTTCCTGTTGTTTGTTCAAACCCAGTTTGGCTCATTTTTTATTTTTAAATGCTTTCTCATAAATACCAATCCATTGCTGGGGCGTCAGCTTTGTAACCAGTTCACCGATCAAATCCAAGGGCACATCTTCTGGTTTTTTAATTCGAATACATGATTTGCCCATATCCAGTTTTTTCGTAGAATGGACTCTCCATTCATCCTGAAACCACTCTAACAATTTCGGCTGCGCGTAGATGCCCATGTGATAGATGGCAATAAAATTCTTTTGTGATGCTAGGCCCAAGAAAGGCAATGGAAGTGTAGGATCGCAATGATAACCATCGGGATAGATTTTGTGGGGCACCACATAGCCAATCATTCCATAGTTCATTTCTTCTTGAAATCCTTTGGGCAAATTCTTCAGAATAACTTTTCGAATGGCACTTATAATCTGCTTCCTATCAGTCGGAAGGGTATCGATGTATTCTGGAACTGTTTTAGATTTGGATTGCATATAAAATCGTTAGTCGATGGTCGTTGTTAGTTATTCGATGATGTAGGCAGAAATCCCCTCATCCGCAGCAGTCCTGCTGAAAGCAGTGAGATCAAAATCCCAACCGGAACGATCTCCATAAGTGTCATCGCAAATCGAATAATCGGGTTTGCATACATTGCCTTG
>JBJXFC010000365.1:0-2533 GCA_046153915.1 Flavobacteriales bacterium | reverse complement strand
TGGAGATGGGTAACGTATCATTCGAAGAATACCAGTTGGCCATGATCAATCAAGGTCTTTCCACCTTCAGTAGTTTAGATGCCATGCAACTCGCCATGTCAGCTTACCTAACGGTGAGAGGCGATGCATTGACACAACTGATGCAGAACATAGATGAGGATGACAACACCATAGACAAGGTCACAGCCAAAATGGCTCTGTTGGATGTAAATAATTATTACACAGATTTGCTATTGAAAATAGAATTGCTTGTGGAAACAGGAGACTACGTGGGTGCGCAACAATTGACCGCCCAAGCTGAAAGCGATTTTAGATTGACCGCTTCTGACGAATCCGATTTGGAGAATTATTATGAATTGCTCGCTATGGAAGAAGCGTTGCACGGAATGGAGCAGCCTGTTTTGCAACAACATGATGTGAATGCTTTGGAGCTGATGGTTGTGAACACCTCTGCGGCAGTGGGTACACGCGCGCTAAATTTGCTTATTCAGTATGGCCATACCTACAACGAACCCATCATGATAGACGAAGGCGGAGTGAGAAGTGGATTGTATGACCACCACCAACAGGGCAAATCTCAGTTGAATTTATATCCCAATCCTGCCATTGACCTTATAACAATAGAATACCTGCCAACGGGGGTAAGCCGAATCGAGGTATATGATATGATGGGCAAATTGATTTTGCAACAATCAACAAGGACTGTTGCGATTCAACATGTGATTGAAATTGATACGCTGCCGGTTTCTTTGTTTGAAGTGAAACTGATAGGCATTTCAGAAGAAATTCTTGCAACAACATCATTCATCAAAAACAAATGATGAAATACTTTTTAAGTTTGTTCATTGGTGTATTGCCCGAGTTTTTACTTGGGCAATACACCTATTTTAATGAGGGCTATTTGCCTCCTTTTCCGGATGTGGGTTGTGGCGGCAGTACGAATCTTATGTTGCGTGAGGATTCTATTTTTGCCTATGGCTTTGACCCATTCATAGATGAGTACGGACGAACCATACTTGTAATTGACGGCAATGGTCAATTGCTCGAAACATGGCTTTACAGTGAGCAACAAACTGTGCTCATTACTAATTTTTCGGACAATGTGATTGAGACACAGACAGGATATGAATGGTCAGGTTCAGATGGATGGCATCCAATATTAATTGTAATGAATAGCCAGTTTGAAGAAGTCGCAAGAAAGGAATATCCAGAACTCCACACAGAAACAACAAGAGGAGGTTTTTTTCATTCGGTTTTGACATCTACAGGTCATTTCATTTCATCTGGGCTTAGAGTTTACGATTTGATTCCAGACGCACCAGGGGATGATTTTGCTAATTTAATTTTGGCTAAACACAACTCAGAGGGTAATGAGGAGTGGTTTCATGAATACACTGCTGAGGATTTAGAAATATCAGCGGATTACAGTGGCCCATTCATAATACCACGCGGGGGCGTTGTACTGCTTGGTAACGGAAATATCGTTGTGTTTGGGTCAGTGGGAAACGATAATGACTGCATCGTGCTAAAATTTGACAGCTTAGGCAGCTATATAGACCATGTAACTTGGGGCAACGCTACCCATGTCGATGGCAACCCCTGGCCCGTACAAATCAGTGGGAATGAATTTTTATTTGCTTACAACCTGCATTCGCACTTTGTAGGTCAGTGGGGCATGGCCAAACCAAGAGTAGGAAAACTGAATACAGATGATATGTCCATTGATGTATATGACCTGTTGGATCATCCATTCACCTATACCTACTTATCAGATTTTGAACCCACCCCCGATGGCAATTTCGCTATGCTCGGTATTGGCTACGATCCAGACGGAGAGGATCAGGGCAGGGCCTTCATCATCAAAGTAGATCAATGGGGAAATGAAATATGGTTTAAAGAATATTTGCCTCCCGAGCCATGGGAAACGCCAGATGCTTACGATTTGGAAATAACACCGGATGGTGGTTTTGCATTTGTCGGAAACTACTATCCTCTTGAAGGTGATTTGTTTTGTTCTAAAACCTGGGTGGTAAAGACCGATGCCTGTGGCGATTTGCAAAATGATGGCTGTCCGGTTGGGGTTGATGAGGTTGGCAATACCAAAGCAGTTGTGAATGTTTATCCCAACCCCGCACACGATTTATTGCTCATAGACTTTGCACCGGCAGGGGTTGCAAGTATTGAGTTGTATGATGCACAAGGCAAATTGGTAATGCAACAAAAAGTAAGTGATACAAACACCCAATTTTTTCTGAACATTATTGAATTGCCCAATTCGCTATATCAAATGAGATTACAGAACACTGCGGGTCAAACCATTGCTTCTGAAACCATCATCAAAGAGTAATGAAAACTGCCCTTTGCATTTTTTTCATTGGTGTACTGCCCCACTGCATGTTGGGGCAGTACACTTATTTCAATGAAGGTTACTTACCTCCTTTTCCGGATGTGGGATGTGGAGGTAGTACCAATCTTTTGATGCGAGACGATTCTATTTTTGCCTACGGTTTCGATCCGTTTGTTGCAGAATATG
>JBJXFC010000362.1:0-4559 GCA_046153915.1 Flavobacteriales bacterium | reverse complement strand
TTGCATTGGTTCTGATCCTGCTACTTTGATTCCGGATGTTGCAGGCGGTGTTTTTGCAGGGAATGGAATAAGTGAGAATACATTCACTCCTTCTTCTGAATTTATTGGTGAGAATGTAATTTCCTATTCTATTGTAGGAGAGAATGGATGTGTGAATTCCAATGAGCAAATAGTGTTTGTTTATGAGACCCTGGACAGCCAGTTCAGTGGTCTGCAAGACACGTATTGTGCAAATGATGATATTGCAGTATTGATTCCTACAAATGAAGGAGGAACATTTTTCGGAGAAGGAGTAACGGGCAATACTTTCGATCCGTCGGCTGTTACTCCGGGGATGTATATTATTGAATACGATATTGAATTTGTAGGATGCAACTCCTCTACGATGGATACGACCACTGTTTTTGCCCAACCCGAAATATCCGTGAGTGGTCTGGAGCCGACCTATTGTTTGGATGATGAAGTCGTTGTTTTGACACCATCCCAAGTGGCCAGTATCGATGGACCGGGTGTAAGCGAGAACACATTTGACCCAGGTGTTGCTGGCATTGGAAGCCATACATTGGATTGCACCTATACAGACGACAATGGCTGTGTTGCAACATGGACTGCAGAGGTAACAGTGATCGGTTTGCCAGATGATGGCATTGCGCTTGATCAATTGGTATTAACTGCAGATCAGGGCGGAGCACAATATCAGTGGATCAACTGTGATACGAATTTACCCATCAACAATGCTGTTCAGCAATCCTTCGCTCCAGTTGCCAATGGTAACTATGCTGCCATCATCACTGCAGAGGGTTGTGATGTGCAGTCAGAATGTGTGGAGGTAATTGTGATTTCAGTGGAAGAAACAGCAGGTGAACTTGAAATGACGATGTATCCGAATCCGGCTTACGATATTATTATTGTACGCACTGCGACACCGTCATCCATAACCATCACCCTAATGGATGGAAAGGAAGTTTATACAGATATTGTTTGGAGAACCCAACGCACCATTTCATTGGATGCATTTTCCAGTGGGATGTACCAGGTTGTGGTTCGAAATGCGGCCGGAATGACAGCCCAGATGCTGCAGGTTTCGAAGAAATAGAACATATAACTATCACAAAATCAATTTAATATAAACAATTTTGAAATTTTTTTATCGAAATTGAAACCTTCCGAAGATCCCTCCCGTTCAAGACCTTGTAGAATGTTTCATTTTGGTTTTTGAAGCAATCCGTTAAAAAGCATTGAAGAAGCCTCCAAACGTGGAGGCTTCTTTGTTTTGTGCATATTCCATTTGTTTTACATGAACTTCAATTGACTGAAACGTGGTTGACAAAACCAGAGTGTTTCTCCGGTTTTAGAGAATATATTCGTCCTCAACTTAATGCCCTTAAATCATGCGAATTTTTACCGGACTGGTTTTTGTTTTAATTTCCTTGTGCTCCCAGGCCCAAAACTACATCAGTTATTTCACAGGCGACACTGCAGATGCCGATGTCATACCGCAATTTGGAATTTTGCTGGCGGGTGGTGCCGGCGATCATGACAATGCCATGCAATGGTTTCTGGAAAGAGCAAATGGCGGTGATGTAGTTGTAATTCGCGCATCGGGCTCTGATGGTTACAATGATTATTTATATTCAGATCTTGATGTAAATGTCAATTCAGTAGAGACGATTCTTTTTCAGAATGCAAATGCCTCCAATGATCCTTACGTTTTGCAACAACTTGCGAATGCGGAAGCTATTTTTATTGCGGGAGGTGATCAGGGTGTTTACGTAGATTATTGGAAGGACACTCCGATTGAAGATGTTTTGAATAACCACGCCAATGTGAAGCAAGGTGTAATTGGCGGAACAAGCGCCGGAATGGCCATCCTCGGCGGACATTATTTCAGCGCGCAGAATGGAACAGTATACTCCGGTGAAGCATTGGATGATCCTTACAATGCGTATATGACGATAGGCCATCAGGATTTTCTGATGTTGCCCTTTCTGCATGATGTAATAGCTGATACCCATTTTGATGATCCGGATCGAAAAGGAAGGCTGCTTACTTTTTTAGCAAGGATTTATGCCGATGGATATCCAATGGCGTTGGGAATTGCATGCAATGAATATGTAGCGGTCACAATTGATGAGACCGGTGTGGCCTATGGTTATGGAGAATGGCCGGATTACGAGGAGTATGCCTATTTCGCAAGACATGGTTGCGAAGAAATTATTACACCCGAAGTGTGTGAAGACAATCAGCCTCTCACCTGGAATCGCAATGAAACGGCCACTTACGTATTCGAAATGAATGCCGAAATTTCCGGGGCGAGTTTATTTGATCTCAACGATTGGATGTCGGCCAACGGTGGCAACTGGCAGGAGTGGTGGGCGCAAGATGGCAATGCGACATTCGATGAAGTTTCTTTTGGTCCGCCTTGTCCGCTGGAATTGGTGAGCAGTGTTTCAGAATTTACTTCCGATGATTTTCAACTATACCCTTCACCTTGTGATGATTTATTTCATGTGATTTTGAATCCATCCTTCAATGAAAAAGAATGGATGGTTCAGGATATCCACGGGAGAATTATAGAATCCGGCAATGTATCGGCGATAAGTTCCGGAATCGACACTTCAGATTGGAGTGAAGGAGTGTATTCATTTACAATTGGTGCGTTAACAGAACGCTTTTTGGTAATTCATCCCTGAAATAGGGAAATAATTTGAGTTTCGTCACCCTTGTGATTTGATATTGAAAGAAAACAACCCCTTTTAATTGGCAGAATGTCAGTGTTTTATGGCTTATTCAAAAAATATTTCCACCAAATTGAAACCTTCGAAAGATCCCTCCCGTTCAAGACCCTGTAGAATGTTTCATTTTTGGTTTTAAAGCAATCCGTTAAAAAGCATTGAAGAAGGCCTCCAAACGTGGAGGCTTCTTCGTTTTTAATTGGCTCGCAAATAGTTTCAAAAAAAAACAATCAAGAGTGAAACCGATCAGTTGGTTTTGCCGTTCAAGACCCCAAATCGAAAGATTCATTGTTTCGCATATCCACCTGCTGATATATAAGACTAAAGACGCTTCTCTGATTAAGAGTAGTTAAGGTTAATTAAGGTTAAGCAAGTAAATGGCCCCGGTAACGTCTGGGGCCATTTCGCATATTATCATTTTTAGAATGGCGAATTTTCAGTTTGCCAACCCACAAGTTTGTTGTATAAAATTCAGTTTTTGTTCCATGAGACCTGCACCACCCAGCAGCCCTACATTGTTGTGATCTGCTCCTTCAACAGCAATAAACTCTTTTTGAATTGAACCGATGGCATCGAAATTTCGTTTGCCATATTCAAAGGGAATATGGATATCCTTTGTTCCATGAATCACAAGCATGGGTTTGGATATGCGCTGAGCGCTTACATATGGCTTAATGTTATCTGGATCAAAATGGGCCACTTGACCAGCGCGCCACAAAGCAAAATCACCAAGCCAGTCGCACCGGAATCCTAGGAAACGTTTGGTGTATTCACGCACGACATTTTTCATATCATCAAAGGTGCTTTCGATGATACCAAAAGCCAGGCGGTCGTCTTCTTCCATACTCAAATAGGCCATGGCGCCGCCCAAAGATGTTCCATAAACACCTGTAGGTAATGTGTTGAGCGCTGCCAGTTTATCCGTAATAATGCGGACATCTTTTTTCTCTTGAAATCCATAGGTGCAGTATTCTCCGCCACTTTGGCCGTGAGCACGCAGATCGAATAATACAATATTGCAATTATGAGAGGTGAAAGTTGAAGCAGCAGGAAGAAATAATTCTTTGCAAGCTCCGATGCCATGCAGGACGATGAGATTACAAATCGCAGAATCACCCACCGCAGGAATAAACCAGGCATCAATTGAGGCACTATCGGTGGTTTGAAAATCAAAATCAATTTTCTTCAGCCCATAATTTTCGGGCAATGTTCCCTGCGCAAACATTTCAGGATGATGGGCCACCTGCATGCGATAAGGCGACAAAATGAATTTTGGCAAAAAGATCCAGCAGCCGATGAAGGCAAGCACCATCATAGCGATGAATGTCCGAAGAATGATTTTACGCCATCTTTTCATGGGATGAAGAAAAGAAGGTATTGCCTTTTGAGAAACACCATTCACACAATTTAACCACTAGTGGAATCGGAAAAATTCATAGAAAACTATTCATCGTAAAATTCAAAGACATATTTCGGATCATAGCTCACTTCTTGTTGTTGTAGTGTTTCAAGATATTCTTCTCTAAAGGATTTTTTGCCATGATGTGTTTCCTGATTGATAATGTATTCAATTGCCCGATGGCGATGTCCTTTTGAACAGGAAAATGCGCTATATCCGCCCTGCCATTCGAATTTCTGAGAGAGGAATTTGTTTTCGTTTATCCAAATGGAACTGGCCGTTTTTAATCGTTGCATTTGATCCGAAATCGACATCGTCATTGGTAGTTCGAATAATACATGGACATGATCAGTCCAGCCGTTTACAGCCAGAGGAAAGGCCTTGTCGTTTTTCAAAATTCCGGACATGTATTTGAATAGGTCATA